>NZ_JBHIQZ010000017.1:0-28461 GCF_042196865.1 Bartonella sp. AC130YNZD | reverse complement strand
CGGTATAGAGAGATTAGATGAAGGATCTAAAGGATCAGAGGACTCAGAAGGCTTTGGTTCGACAGGGACAGAAGGAGGAGAAACAGTATCCAGAGATGAAGTGTCCTCCGGAGCAGAGGGCTCAGATGGCAGAACATCATTAGTAGAATCTTCAACTGGAACAAACGGTGCAGGCATAGGTTGCACAGCAGAAGGAGCCTCTGGAACTGTTGGTACAGAAGGAAGCTCAGGCGGGGCTGATGCAGAAGGAGTAAGCGTTGAATCTGTAGGGATTAATGTTTCAGACGGTTTAGAACCTTCAGGCAAAGAAGGTGTAGATGGCATAAGCGGAGGCTCAACAGAAGAGGGCTGCTCAGGTGAAATAGTCTCTGTTGGTCTTTCAGAAGGAATTGTTTCTGCTTCAGATTGAGGGGGTAAAACTGTAAACGTTGGCTTAGAAGCAGTTTCAGAAGAATCTAATTCAGAACCAATGTAAACACTTTCAAGACGAAAATCCCAAAAATCCCCTTCCCCAGCAACCAATCTATTCTTTGGGTCTGCATTTCCAGAAGAAGAGCTTGGACCATAGCCACGAAGTTTATACTGATAAGGAAATCCATTAACCGTAGTATAACTATTGTTTAACTTAAAAGAACTTTCCTCTGCCGTCCCAGCAACTTGAATAAGTGAAATACTTTGACTCCTTTTATTGCCTGCTTCTTTATCTGAAGTTTTTAAAAGTTCTTCCATCCCAATAAGCGTGGTTCCCAAGACATTCCCATAGATCAAAATACGATCCGTTTGTTCAGAATTAAATGAACCATCATTATTGAGAAACGTGCTCATCTTAATCTGAACATTACCATCTGCACCATATACGTACTCCTCCTCATCTAACTTGTTTACACCACTTTTTTTTCCAATGTACAGCGTTTGATAACCAGTAGATTGATAGTGATCAAAAACAATTGTACTATCCTCAAGATCCACACCTGAAAGCGATGAAACCGTAGCATCTGGTTCCTGCGGATTTTGATATTTGCTTTTGGTAAGATACCATTGAGAACCATTCTTTAAATGTAAATAAATATCAGAGGCATCCTTGGTACGAGAACCTCCTGTAAGTGTAGAGGAATTTGCTTCAACGAGAAGATAAGAATTATTTTCAGCTTTTAAAAACAAATCGCTGGAGATTTTTGTCTTTTCTAACCTAACCTTAGCTCGAGCTCCATAAACACGATCTCCAGCACTATATCCGGCACTATAAATGGCAATACCATCCGGAACCGCAAAATTTGTCTCTGACAAATGAACAGATGCTGTTCCTATAGTAATTCCTCGCGCGCTCGAAAGCGCTGAAGAAGACATATTATACCTTACCAAATCAACCCATACATCTGGACTTAACCCATAAAAATACAGACCATATGCTCCTTTCCCCTGAACAGAAATTTTTGTCTTTTTAACCTTAATATTTGTCTTTTGAAACTCATACAAATGATTAAATTTATTAATTAATTTGCCATTATCATCTGTATAACCTGTAAGATTTTTAATCAAAAAGCCATGCATGCCTGTAAGTTCTACAGAACCACCACTCAATTGAACATCACTACCTTGAGATACCTCAAAAGCTCCCAGTAATTTATCAACATTTTTCTCATCTACTATAACAGTCTCTTGTTTCCCTCTTCCCTTAATGACAGTATTATCAAAAGTATATTGTCCCCCAAACTGTGCTGAAAACCCACCAATCTCATTAAAAGTTACGGTACTGCCTGACATCCTAATCTTTGAACTAAAACTACTAACCAGCCCCATTTCTTGGGTACTATTTAATTCTTGTGTACTATTGAATTCATTTGGTTTAAGCTCAATATTTACACGCACTAAAGCAATATCCGTTCCTATTCCAAATGCATACATAACGCGAGAAGTCCCTGTAATCGCCCCATCTGTCATGCTAATAACTGAATTTTGCGCATGAAGCGCAAGTACATCCTTAAAATTTGCATTTTTTAAATTAAGACGCGCATTACGTTTTAGATATGCACCATATACAGTTCCTTGACGCGAATTATCGCCCGTAACAGTTATCTGAGATGCATCAACAACTGTACCTTGTTCTTCTATATATAAAGCAGCAATAGGAGCAGAATCAGAAGGAACTCTCGAAAAATTTTTCAAATGATAAGTTTTATTTTCAATTGTATGTTTTTTACCATCATTGCATTTATAAAACTGAGCGTTTGGATCACAGAGAGTTTCAAAATTATTAAAATTTGCATTCACACTCACGATTGGCAAAAAAGAAACAATAGCCGTTGTAATAAATAAAAATCTATAACCCCTTAATACATTAACCATAATTCTATTCCCAATTTTTCCTTCTCCCCCTGTTAGTTAAAAATAAAAAAATATTCCCCATAACATTAAGTTAAACACACTAACAATAGCAAGTATAAAACTTAAATAATCACTTTATACTTCATAAAACACTCTATAACTTATGTAAAAATTACTCTATATTTCATAGGCACCTAAAAACGATAGTATAAACCGCCTGAAAAAATAATCCCTGAAAAACCACCTTTTCTAAGGCAATGCTGATAAGTTACATCTCCATGCAAAGCAAAGTTTGAAGACAACTGAGCCTTCAATCTCATTCCAGTTTCTAGAGAAGAGCCAAAAGCCCTTATTGGAATTCATCTCCAAACCGCACACGTTGTTTTCCTCTAAAATTAATGGCAAGCTGAAGCTTGCAATTGAAAGAAACAACAAGAACCTCTTCAGAAGCAGCAAGCATCTTTCTTAAAGACCACCAACACGCATCACCCACAAATCAAGTTTTCCCATCTCAATATCAAAACCATCAATATCAGACGCCTTATCAAACCGCACATTTTGATAAATAACCTAAACCTGCGGATCAAAAATAACCCCTTTATGCCCTGTCATAAATGACTTGCCCGCAATCAATGAAGCACTCAAAGGTGTTTCCTTCAATGTTGCTGTCTTGCCTCTTGCTTGCGTGAGAACATCCCCTTTAAATAAACCATAGGAAAAAAGGACATCTATATATAAAACCTGTATCATGCTGCATGCTGCCATATACTGTAATAGACCATTTATCAAATGTACTTTTTTGTTTTCTTTAACACCTTGAGGTTGTAGAGAGTTTTTTTTCCATTATTCTCCATTATTCCAAAGCTCAAAGTGTGATGTGTATCCTCAATCGCATTGAGCAAGACACTTGCCTCTATACCATGAACATCAGAACCTGAATCTTACCTTCATCAAAGGAAAAAATCGCCCTGCTTCACACCAAACACAGATTGAGATAACGTAGTATTTCTACCACTTTTCTTTTCGCCATTTCCTGTAATAGAACTCTTTTTAAAAGAAGTTTTATTATCTTTTGACACAACCACTGCTGATGTAATCTTCTCAGATCTCTTTAATTCTAAAATTTCATCAGTTCCTGAAACGCCTTTTTCCCCTTTACTTTTTTGCGGCTTCATAACTATGTTATGAGATCGTATTGTAAAAATAACACCTGTAGCCCTCCTATCCAATCCACTCATATATAACTTATTACGACTTCCAAAAGTACGAGAAGCATCAACTGTATCACACGAATACGACTAAAAAGAGAATTACACGAAGGGTTATAATCTTCTGCACTCACATCTATATTGTGCGCGAAGAAAGAAATAGAGGTCGTAAGAGAACACACACACATGGCGTTTTAGTACTTTAATCATAATTTAGTCTAAACTTTCTTTATTTTATCTTCATAAAAAACTGAAAAGCACACCTGGTTCATCTACTTATTATTCTTATTATGTACCGTTACATATAATTTGTTTTGTATTATATGTAAAGACAAAAATCAGAAAAACAACACAACAAAACCATGTTTTGTGCTTATGTCTTTCGCAAAGGATGTATTAAAGAAAAATACAATTAAAAATGATAACTTAATCCACCAGAAAAATGCGTTCCGGAAAAGCCGTCACTCGTAAATTTATGCTGATAAATCAGATCACTATGAAAAATAATTTTTGGAGATAATTGCGAAAAAACACCAAATCCAGCTTCTAAAGAAGTCCCAAAGGAACCAAGCTGGAAGGCATCTTTAAAATATACAAATTGTTTATCATCAAAACTACGAATGAAATGAAGCTTACCATAGAATGAAAGAACATGTGCATCTTTATCTTTAGTAAATGTAAGTGTCTTCGTTAAATACCCACCAATACGCATCCCCCAATGATCTGGGCTTTGCATATCAATATTAAAATTATCAATATCACGAGTCTTATGAAACTGGAGATTTTGATAAACAAACTGAACCTGTGGTTCAAAAATAAAATATCGGCTGCCTATCATAAACGTTTTACCAGCAGTTAAGGAAACACTTAGGGGCTTCCCTCTCAATGCAGCCGTTTTACCTCGCTCAAGTGTGAGAACATTTCCATTAAACAAACCATAAGAGAAGAGACCATCCATATAGAGACCCGTATCATGCTGCATGCTTCCATATGCTGTGATTGTCCATTTATCAAATATACTTTCTTGACTTTGTTTAACCTTTCGAGGCTGCAACGAAAGTTTGCCATAATTTCCCATAATCCCAAAAGATGTCGTACTGTATGCACTTTCGATTTTCTTGAGTAAAATACCTGCCTCTAGTGCATTATAATCAAGCTCACCGCCATAATCACCATATTTAAATGCAGACAAATTTGAAGTATAATGATGATGTCCACCGTAACCGCGCAAAAACAAAACGGGATTTTCATCATTTTTCAACAACCGACCAGAAACAATTCGCAGCGCTTGCAACTGCTTGCTTTGATTACTGATATCCATCAATCCAGCATAAAATAAAGTATTTGGCACAAGAATATAAGTCAAAACCTGTGGAACAACGACTCTCACATTTGGCTCAAAATGAGAAGAAAGCTCAAAAACAGATGCCGAAACAGAAGAACCAGACGCAGGTGGAGTAACAACAGAAGGAGTGGGTGAAACAGATGACTGAACAGGTGAACCAGATGCAACTGGGGAAACAACAGAAGGAGTGGGTGAAACAGATGACGGAACAGGTGAAATAGATGTAACTGGGGAAACAACAGAAGGAGTGGGTGAAACAGATGACGGAACAGGTGAAATAGATGCAACTGGGGAAACAACAGAAGGAGTGGGTGAAACAGATGGCGGAACAAGTGAACCAGATTCAGGTGGAGCAACTGGATTAGATTTAGCAATAGCGGGAACAACAGGCGCAAGAGAGGAAAGAGGATTGGGGATCTCAAGCACAAAAACATCAGATACATTAAGTGTGGTCGTAAGATGGGAATCCCTATCAGGAGAATCTACAGGAGAAGAAAGACTTGGCTCCTGAGGTTTTTGCTGAGAGTTAGAATCAATAGAACCATCCTCACCTCCAGTAATATTAGGATGAATTTTAAGAACAGAAGGAATATCATCAGAAGAAGGGGGAACAACCAAATCAAGAACAGGAAAAACTTTAGTGGAATCAACAAATTGACTTTCAAGTCGGAAATCCCAAAATGTTCCAGAGTTTTTAAGCACTCTTTGATTGGAATCTGCCGCCCCTAAAGAAGAGCTTGGACCATAACTCTTAAGATGATACAGATAGGGAGAGGCTTCAAGTGTGACATACCCCCCATTTAACTGAAAAGAATCTTCCATGGCTTTTCCATAAACCTGAATAATGGAAATCCCCTGATTATTACCGCCCTCTCCCGTCAATGCCCCTGAGCTTCCAGGAACACTATACACATGGACTGTCGTTTTTCCTTCAAGATCACCATTGATTAAAAGCCGGTCAGTTTTTTGCTCTTGCAGAGCTCCGCCTTTATCCAAATATGCATTAAGATAAAGACGCGCATCGCCTTGTGCACGATAGACAGTCCCCGATCCTTTTCCGATGAGAAGTGTCTGATAACCATCTGTTGTTTTAGATTTTAATTCTTCAAAAACAAGAGAACTATCCGTAAGATTGACCGATGAAATAGAAGAATAATCTTTTAACCTAGAACCAGAAGCATCAGAATTTTGCAATTTGTCATATTTTGGTCGCGATAAAATCCACTTTGAACCATTTTTTAAATCTATCTTAGCTGTAGAACTTTCATCAACATGTGCGCCTCCTACAAGGGTAGAAGCATCAGCCTCAATCTTTACATTAGAACGCTCAACAGCTTTCAGGAGTGAATCACCAGAAACTGTTGAATTTTGTAAGAGTTTAACATAACTTTCAAATTCGTGGCTATAAATAGCCGTACTTTCTGGAGTCATAAAAGTTGTCTTTGTCAAATGGACAGTCCCTTTTCCAGGTATAATTGTTTTTTTATCATTTAAGACAGCTTCCCAAAAAAAGTGCATGCCATTAAATCCATTCCCTCTCACAAAAACATTGGAATATTTTATATGAGCAGCATTATGGTTATTCCCCTGCACTACAATGCCATGAACATTGTCGACATTAACGTTTCCCTTCTGGAAATTAAGAGAGCCTTTCCCCTGAAGCATACTAAAAGCAGAACCTTCACGATGATTATCTGTATTTGTTCCCTGTTTCCCCCTCCCAGTAATAGAAACGCCCTCTAAATTAATTTCTCCATCTCCTCCTGTTTGAACACCAATACCATCAGCAAAATCAATTTTTCCTCCTTTCATATAAATTTTTGCACCATTATGACTCAAAAGACCTATCGCATCAGAAGATATCTTAATCTCTGTCTTGGTCAAAGAAACAAACGACCCTTTAGCCCCAACACTGATCCCCATTCTGGTTGCTTTAATCACCCCATCCTGCATCTCAAAAGCTCCCTCATCATTAATATCGGCCCCTATCGACACATCATTTAACATGGAATCAAATAGAGCAACGCCTCCCCCATTTGAGGACTTTACAGCTGTTGTCCAAGCGTTTGTTTCTGAATGTCCATTTGCATTCGAAACACCGTTAATGATTATAGCCTCTCCCTCAATAACTGTATTTTTCCCTGATGCCTCTATGGCAGCATCAGAACTTTCACCCGTAAGTTGATAAGTTTTCTTGGCAATTTCATGCGTTTTACCATCATTACAGCGATAAAATGAGGCACTTTCGTTACATGAATATTGCTTCTTCTCAGAAGAAATCTCACCTGCATCAGTATTGTATACAAAGAAAAAAATAACCGTTGTAAAATGACATAAAGAGAGATGATTTTTAAACATAATTTTCTACAAACTTTCTTCCCCTTCTCTAAAAACAAAAAACACGCGTTCTGTTTAATAACTTTGGTTACGCGTGATAATTTAAAATCACGTTTTGTATTTTATATATCCACCCTATATTTTATGTAAAGCCAGAATCCCAAAATATCACAATTTAAAATTGTATTATTTATAAAAACGCGTAAAAATATAGATAGAAATAAAAATTCCACCCTAAAGCGGTGATTTCAAGAGAATTTAATAAAAATACACTAAAGGAAGAAAAACAGCATAAGAAACAAAAACTGCAAATCAGAAAGCCTTATCTCGTTTCTAAAAAGAAACAAACTTGCTCATGCAAAAAAAAACATTTTTTCAAAAAACTTATTTAAAAAGTTGCAAACAAATAATAAAAAACCACAAGCTATGCTTGTGGTTTTTTAAACAACTTACCTCAAGATGATCATCCTAAAAACGATAGCGCAATCCACCAGAAAAACTGATTCCAGAAAAACCACCTTTACTCAACTTATGCCGATAAACCAAATCACCATGAAGCGCAAATTTTTGAGACAAACGAGCATTAAGACCTAATCCAGCCTCTAGAGAAGAACCAAAAGCCCCTAACTGGAAAGAATCTTTAAAGCGCACAGACCTTTCTTTTCCAAAATCATGAGCAAAATGAATCTTTCCATAAAAAGAAACATCACGATCTTTTTCAGACGCAGTAAGAGTCTTTATCAAACGACCACCCATACGCACCATCAATTGATCAAGTTTATCCATCTCAATATTAAAATTATCAATATCGCGGGCCTCATTAAATTGAAGATGCTGATAAACAACCTGAACCTGTGGATCAAAAACAACACCTTCATATCCTGTGGCAATTTTCTGACCACTCATCAAGGAAACACTTAAAGGGTTACCCTTCAATGTTGCCGTTTTACCCCGTGCAGTTGTCAGAACATCTCCCTTAAACAGACCATAAGATAACAAACCATCAACATAGAATCCTACATCATGCTGCATACTGCCATAAACTGTAGCAGTCCATTTATCAAATGTACTTTTTTGGCTTTGTGCAACATCTCGAGGTTGTAGAGAAAGCTTTCCATAAGACCCCATCACCCCAAAGGATATAACACTGTCAACATTTTCAACAGTTTGTAGCAAAACACCTGTCTCTAGTGCATAGTACCCTAGATCTCCCCCATAACCATATTCAAGCGCAGATAAATCTGAGGCATAACGATAACTCCCACCATAGCCACGCAAAAATGAAGCAGGATTTTCATGAATTTCCAACATTCCACTAAAATTAGTCCGTACTATCTCTAACTGCTTGTTTTGATTACTGATATCTATCAAACCAGCGTGGAATAAACTATTTGGCAAAAGCAGATAAGTTGGCACCTGAGGAACAACAACCTTAACGCCTTGCCTAGAATGATGCTCACCACCTAAACCAAGTTTAGAACTCTGAGTTAATCTAAATGTAGTATCAGAATCAACAAATCCATTTTCGAGGCGGAAATCCCAAAAATCTCCTTCACCTTCGACTAATCTTTGAGACGCACTCGCTCTTCCTAATTCAGAGTTTGGGCCATAAGCATGAAGCCTATATTGGTAAGGTAGACCGTCCAATGCAATATAATCACCATCCAACAAGAAAGAATCTTTCTCTGCTGTTCCAGAAACCTGAATAATCGAGATACCTTTGTCATTTCCATAACGCTCCGTACCACCTCCAGGACTTCCTGAAACACCATGCACATGTACTATCGTTTTTCCTTCAATATCACCATGGATTAAAAAACGATCCGTTTTTTGATTCTGAAGAGCCCCCCCCTTATTCAAATAAGTGTTGAGATAAAGATGTGCATTACCCTGTGCTTTATAAACTTCACCTGTTCCTCTCCCAACACGAAGGGTTTGATAGCCATCAACTATGTTAGTTTCTGGTTGTTCAAAAATAATAGAACTATCAATAAGATGTATTAATGAAATTGATGAAACACCTATAGAACTAGGAACTTGCAAATTTTTATTTTTCGGTCGTGATAAAATCCATTTTGAATCACCTCTCAACCGAAATTCAGCAGAAGAACTTTCATCAACATGTGTCCCCCCTACAAGTGTAGAAGCATCCACTGAAACCTTCACAAAAGAGCCATCCTCAACCTTCAGTAATAAATCTCCAGAAAGTTTGGAATTATCCAACAGCCTAACAACACCACCAGATCCTCTGCTATAAATAGCTGCACTCTTTGGAACTGTAAAAGAGGTTCTTGTCAAGCCAACAATCCCTCGTACGGGTAAGTTCGTTTTTGGAAGACTTCCGAACATCTCTTCCTCACCCACAAAAATATAAAAATAATGAGGATACTCGTGATCCTTCATTTCCTCATTTCTGTCTCCTAGTCCCTCCCAAAAACGCAACCCATAAGACGTATTACTTTCTACCAAAACCGTAGAATCCACGATAGTTATAAAGATACCCTTCCCATCGATATTATTCCCATGCATTGAAAAACCATGAGCATTGGCTAGATTAACTTTACCTTTCTCAAAATGGATACTCCCAGCATCAAACGCATGAAAAGCTGAATTTTCATTATGGTCATCTATACTCATCCCCTGACTACCTTGTTCGGTAATAGAACTACTCCTTAAATCGACCTGTCCCCAATTTCTTACTTCAACTCCGATACCCTTTGTAAAGTTAATCTCTCCTCTTTCTATAATCACTTGTCCATGTTCACTCGCCACGACCCCATACTTCCAAAAACTTTCTTTTGAAATAACAGCACTTGAAGCATCCTTAACAGTTATATTTTCCCCTAAGAGAAGCGTTTTTCTTCCAGATGCTTGTATAGCAACAGTTTCATTCGTATTTTCATCATTTTTTTGATAATTTTTATTGTAAAAGTAGTGTTTTTTACCATCATTACACCGATAAAATTCACTATTCATAATACATGAAAATTGATCCTGATTATTTTGTGTCTTACCATTAACGCCAGAACGATCTTGTACCCCAGTATTAACAACAGCACCATCTTGAACCGTAGCATCAACATTGTGTGCAAAAAAAAGAAATGCTGTTGTAAAAGTACATAAGGAAAAACGATTTTTAAATAGATTGACCATAATTACACCATAATTTTGCCCATAAAAGTAACACGTAATGTATCAAAGAAAACTTAACAAAGAGAAAAATTAGTACGTTTTAGATTAACTGTGCAGACCTTATTAATGCTTTTTGTGTTTTATGTAAATATGGAATTTAAAAGTTACTAAAAATACAGACTAAATCTATTTTTTTATAAGGAATTTGCAAAAATATAACTGAAAAATGAGAGAAAAATCATCTTTAAAGTTGTTATTTAAAAGCAGCTTTAAGAGATTTTTGTACATTAAGAATGTCTATTTTAACTGTTGTTTAATCAATACCCAAAGCGTGTATAATTAATATTCGAGATAAATATTATATTGAAACAATGGGCACTCGTAAGCAGACAAAACTGAATATATGCCAAAATTGGGAAGCAAAGCTATCACATACAGCTGTTTTAGGCAGTATTTATGGAAATACGAACTAATTTAGAAAGAGGAGGAAAGTGTAAAAATTAAAATCTGTTCCGATTTTTACCATCTCTTTTCAACATTTAAAAATATTCAGAACCGTATCTAAAAGGTGAAAATGACATATAATTTTATCTTTTTATTTATCACATTCTTTAAAGAAAACGCACTTTCAAAAAATAATACGTTATTTATGTTTCTAATCCACCAATTTTCTCAGATATATCTCATTATTTCCATCCCCATTTCATAACGACAGCAGATATAATATCAAGTTTATCGGATACAGCCCTCATTGCGCCTGAGTAGCATCTTTGTCTTTGCCAATTTCTAATATTGTAAATCCTCTCCTCTTAACATAATCCCCCAAATTATATTGACTCCTTTCTTAAACGATTATCCACTTGCTAATCTTACATATAATAGACAAAGGAATGCTTTTTATGGATTCATCATAAGAGCATTGAAAATATTTCAGCGCCCTAAATTAAAAAATATCTTATAAATCAAAATATTATAAATAATATAATAATCACTCTGAAATACGCATTTTGAAACGATAACGTACAAACTCTTCAGACTTTTCAAAAAAAAACGAAAGAAGTCCAACCCAAAAGCATATTAAAGATATGCAAAGTCACACTCTCGTAAAAATGCTATAACACAAAATGAATAGATAATGAGAAAAAGCCACAAGTATAACTTGTAGCTTTTTGAAAGATTAATCAAAAACAGCAACAAAACTAGAAATGATAACGCAATCCACCTGAAAAACTCGTTCCAGAAAAACCAGCTTTCGTTAGTTTGTGCTGATAAACCAAATCGCCGTAAAGCGCAAAATTTTGAGATAATTGGGCATTAAAACCTAACCCAGTTTCTAACGAAGAACCAAAAGCACCTAGCTGAAAAGCATCTTTAAAATGCACAAATTGTTTTCCTTCAAAACCATGAGCAAGATGAAGCTTGCCATAGAAAGAAACAACCTGAGCCTCATCAGTAGCAACCAGCCTCTTTGTTAAACGTCCTCCAACACGCCCTACCCACTGATGAAGCTTTCCTAAATCAATATCAAAGCCGTCCACATCACGCACCTTATTAAATTGAAGATATTGATAAACAACCTGAACTTGCGGATCAAAAACAAAACCGTCCTCCCCCACCATAAACGTTTTACCAGCAGTTAATGAAGCACTTAAAGGGAAACCCTTTAATGTTGCCGTCTTGCCCCGTGCAGTTGTTAGAACATCACCTTTAAACAAGCCGTAAGACACAAGACCATCAACGTAAAAACCTGCATCATGCTGCATACCACCATATGCCGTAACTGACCATTTATCAAATGTACTTTTTTGACTCTGCTCAACATTCAAAGGTTGCAAAGAAAATCTCTCGTAAGCCCCGATAATTCCAAAAGAAGTGGAACCATACATATTTTCGATTGCTTTCAGCAAAACGCCTGCCTCTATGGCATTATAATTAAACTCGCCGCCATAACCATATTCAAGCGCGGAAAGATTTGAAGTATAACGATGATTGCCGCCATAACCGCTCACAAAAAAGAGAGGGTTTTCACGACTTTCTAATAAGCTCCCAGAAGTAATTCGCAAAGCTTCTAACCGCTTATTTTGATTGTTAACATTCATCAAACCAATATGACGTAAAGCATTAGGCAAAAGGAGATAAGTCGGAACCTGCGGAACAACAGCCTTAACGCCCGGCTTAGGACGAGGATGAGGCTCCGGAGAAGGTTCTGGTCCCGGAATTGGCTTAGGAGCAGGATCTGGTTTAGGTTGAACATCAGAATCTATAGACCTACTTTCAAGGCGGAAATCCCAAAAATCTCCGCTCCCTTCAACTAATCTCTGATTCATGCTTGCTTTTCCAAACTCAGATCCTGGACCATAACTATAAAGCTTATACTGATAAGGTAATTCGTTTAACGCTACATAACCACCTTCCAACTGAAAAGAATCTTGCTTTGCTTCTCCAGAAACCTGAATGATTGAAATACCTTCAGCATTCCCCCCCTTTCCCGTATATCCTCCTGGACTTCCTGCAACTCCATGCACTTGGAGCTTTGTTTTTCCCGAAACATCACCATGAATTAAAACACGATCAGTCTTTTGATGATTAAGAGCACCACCACTATTCAGGTATGTATTAAGGGAAATAGAGGCACCTTCCCGTGCTCTATAAACCTCACCCTTTCCCTTTCCAATACGAAGAGTTTGATAATCATCAACAGAAGGAGATTCTGGTCTTTTAAAATGAATAGAACTCTCATCCATAAGACTGACTAATGAAATAGAAGAATCATTTGCAACCTTACGTTGATCTTTTTGCACCTGTTGTGGTAAAATCCATGTAGAATGACCTCCCAGATAAAGTTCGGCATGAGAATCTTTATCAACGTGAGTACGACCTTCAAGGGTAGAACCATCAGCCAAAACCGTTATAGAAGCCCCTTTCTCAGCTCTTAATAAAAAATTCCCTGAACGAAGAGTACTTTTCATCAAACTCACCGCACCAGAAATAAGGTTTTCACCATAAAGAGCCGTATCGTCTGAAACAGAAAACTCTGTGGTATCAAAATTAACAACTTCCAATCGTGGTGGAGCTTTTTCTTCCTCTAATGAAATCTCCTCTTTTTTATCCCCATCTTCGCTCCATGGCTTTTCTCCCTGAAAATAGATACCATAAGATCCCTCACCCTTTACTGTAACAGAAGAAGACTTAAAATTAGCCTCGGTCACATAAAAGTTATTCGATAAATCTTCAGTTTCATCTTTTGAGTCAGAACGTTCTGGTACAACACTAAAAGACTTGACGGGATTTTCTAATAATATACCATGCGCATCCTCAACCTTAATAGTCCCCCCTGTAAACTCAACACGTCCCCCTTCATCCATTAAAAAAGCTGCATCATTTTTGTCTTTGTGTCCCTTTCCAGTAAGAGTAACACCATCGAGAATCACCGTGCCTCCCAACATCGCAGAAATCCCATGACTGTTGGTAAAGTTAACCTCCCCACCTTCCACCCAGATATCTGCACCGCTATAACTGGAAAGACTTACCTTCCCATCACGCGTATTAACTTTTGTATCCTTTAAAATAACCAATGAATTCCCCACGGCTTCAACAGCCCTATCACTGTCCTCTATAATCCCCTGCTTTATCTCAATTATCCCATTATGAGCGAAAAGAGCTAACTTTGTATTTTGAAGCGTCGGTTTTTTCAAAACAATCTTTCCGTCATCTGATACAGCCACACCACGCAAAAAAGATTTATCAGAAACTTCACTGCTAACAGTTACATTCTCTCCATAAACTCTGGTCCCTATCCGTTTCACCGTTATAGCAGTAGGATCAACAGGATAGTTGGAAAAGTTCTCTTTCGTAATTGTATAAGATTTATTATCAATTTTAGGATCTATCCCACAATTATCACATACATAATACAACCCACTATGGTAATAAAACCCAGGATTCACTCCTCTTCCATCAGAGTCTGCATCTTTAACAGAGTTATTTACATTATCCTTATGTCCATTCCATCCCTCCACTCCACTAAGCTGACGATAATCATTTCCTCCACGAATACCCTCATCGTTATTGCCAACATTAATCATATTAGAAGGGTAATAATTATCCCCACTCTCTCCAGGAAGCTTATGCTTATTACTCCCGCTAAGATGAGGAGAAGAATTAGCAGAGACAACTGGGATAACCTTTATAACATAAGGTTTACTATCCTTCCCCTCTGCAGCCGCATACACTTCTCTTCCATTTTGAAGCAAAGAGAGGATAGCTGTTGTACAAGCACATAAACATACATGATTTCTAAAAACTTTAATCATAGTTCCCTCGAAACTTTCCTTCCCCTCTCATTAAAAACAAAAGCACTTACAAAACACCCCATTGCACACCTCAAAAATACGAAAAGTGTAACAAAAGAACATGCCTCATGCTCATCTGAACTGTGTAATGAATTATCCCAATAAATTTGGCAAAAGCTCTACGCCAAAACCACCTATAAGAGAACAATTACAAAAACACACTTTATGAGTGTATAATGCATTCTGTATTTCGTGTAAAGAAAAAATAAAACCAGTGCGTGCAATTAATTAAAAACACAATCAAACCTTGTGATCTTTAAAAATTAATCCACAAGGAGATGAATGAAACAATGACTTAAATCAGTAGAAAACAAACTCTCAAAAACGAGCTTTAGAAAACATCAAATATTATATTAGATAATATCAATACAGTACTAAAAAGGATAACGTAACGCATACCGGTCTGCTGAACGCTTAAAAAGCCGATAAAAGCGAGGCACTCTATCGCATCAGTAGCAGCATAAATTTTAAGAAAATTCGCTTTAGTGGAGAAAAGTGCTCTCATGCATAAAACAAACTATGTCTTTTTTGCTTAATAAAGAAGACGAGATTTTTTAAGAATAACACAAGTTGTTATAAAGAAAAAAGGCAGCACAATGTGCTGCCTTTTCTAAAAAGGTACATAGTGTACCTTATATTAAAACTGATAACGTACTCCTCCGGAAAAACTTGTTCCCGAAAAACCAGCCTTATTAAGCTTATGTTGATAGAGAATATCAGCATGCAGAGAGAACTGTGGCAACAATTTGGCATTAAAACCTAATCCAGCCTCTAGAGAAGAACCAAAAGCTCCTAACTTGAAAGCATCATTGAAATGCACAGACTGTTTTCCTTCAAAACCATGAGCAAGATAAAGCTTACCATAGAAAGCAATAGCATTCACGCCTTCAGAACCTGTAGGAATCTTGGTTAAGCGTCCACCAACACGTGCTACCCACTGATTAAGGTTACCCATTTCAATATCAAAATTGTCAATATCACGAGCTTTATTAAACTGGAGATGTTGATACACAACCTGAACCTGCGGATCAAAGACAAAACCCTTATATCCTGTCGCAATTGTCTGACCACCAGCTAAAGAAACACTCAAAGGATTACCTTTTAATGTTGCTGTTTTACCCCGTGCAAGGGTGAGAACATCACCTTTGAACAGACCATAGGATAAAAGACCATCAACATAGAAGCCAACATTATGCTGCATGCTACCATATACCGTAGCAGTCCATTTATCAAATGCACTCTTCTGACTGTGCTCAACATTCACAGGCTGCAGAGAAAGTTTTCCATAAGTTCCCATAACGCCAAAGGATATAGCACTGTCAGCATTTTCAATAGTTTGCAGCAGAACACCTGCCTCTACACCATTATAACTAAGATCACCTCCGTAACCATATTCAAGTGCGGAAAGATCTGAAGCATAACGGTAACTTCCACCATAGCCGCGCAAGTATAAAGCAGGATTTTCACGAACCTCTACCATTCCTGTAGAAGTCATCCGTAACGTCTCCAATTGCTTATTTTGATTGCTAATATCCATCAAACCAGCGTGGAATACACTATTAGGCAAGCTGAGATAAGTTGGAACCTGTGGAACAACAGACCTTACAAATTGTTCAGGAAGGGCAGCAGATCCAACAGACTTAACATACTGATTTTCTAAACGGAAATTCCAAAATTCTCCACCTTCCTTAACAAATTTCTGCTGAACATGCTCCTGTTTCGAAGTCGCTTCTGGAGCATAAGCACGAAGGGTGTATTTGTAAGGTGAGTTTCTCAGTGCAACATAATTGCCATCGAGTTGGAAAGAGTCTTTCTTCGCTTGACCATAGACCTGAATCATTGAAACAGTATGAGCAATCTTGGCATTCGCTTTACCATCTCCTACATTGCCCGCATCACCTCGTACATGTATTTTTGTTTTTCCAGAAACATCACCATGAATGACAAGCCGATCAGTGACTTGCTGATCACTCGGATCACGAGGATTTAAACGTGCATTGAGATGAATTACAGCATTACCCTGTGCCGCATAAACAGTTCCTTTCCCATTTCCAATATGGAGAGTCTGATATTTGCCTTCAGATTCCGAAGGTGCAAAATCAATAGCACTATTTACAAGACTTACAGAAGAAATGCATGAATCCACACATCCTGAATCTAGAGTTTCCAAATTCCTCTGTGCTCTTCTTTTTAGAATCCACTGTGAACTATTAGCCAAGTCTAATTTTGCATAAGAATTTTTATCAACGCGAACACCGCCTGTAACAATAGAATTATCAACAGAAACCGATATATTGGAATCATTCTCGGCTTTTAATAACAAGTCACCAGCAAGGGTTGTTTTATTTTCTAATGAAACACGACCACCAGAATTATTACCATAGATAGCTATACCATTTGCAACTTCAAAATCAGTTTTTTTCAATGAAATTGCCCCCGTTACGCCTATAGTTGCATTCTCCTGTTTGGATACAGCGCTCCGCTTAACAACACTTGTTTGCTCAGTTGCTAAATCCTTACTTCGATTTTGTTGTCTCGCTTCCTTCTGTGTTCCCCCATCAAAATATATGCCGTAGACTCCGTCACCTTCCACTTTAACAGTAGAAGACTCGATATTTACGTGATTCATAGTAGGACGAACGTCAGAAGATCTCCTTCTCCTAGAAGAGCCGGTCTCAACAGCATCCCCACTCTTCATAACCCACACAGCATGGGCATCAGTAACAACATTTCCATTCTTAAAATCAACAGAAGCATTATCCCTCACCAGAAAAGCTGCACGCCCAAAGTTATCTACAGAATCTAACTTACCCTGTCCTTTTTTCGCAGTAATATTAACTTTGTCTAACTCAACGCTTCCCCCAGCTTCTGACCTCACAGCCACTCCCTTTTCCAAAGTAATAGCCCCAGAGTCCATAGACACCTTACCAGCCTGACTTACCAGACCAGCCATAGCTAAATCCCCCGTTACGTTAATCTTCATATCCTTCAAATTAACAGATGATCCAGAACCTGCCAAAGCACCCACATAAAGCGCATCTACTGTTCCACCAATCATCTTAACTTTTCCGCCACTTTTAGCTTCAAGCCCAATCACAGAAGAGGTAATTGTTGATTTATTATCCAAAACAACTTCTGCCCCCTCTTCTGCAAGCACAGCACTCACGAGTTCTGATGGAGCAACACCAAAATTATCTTTACTATCTGAAGAATCCGCACCACTAATAGTAGTACCCTCTAGCTTGATAACTGTATTTGGATTTACTGCATGCATAGAATGCTGAGTTTTCTCACTTGCCTTCAGTGTCTTCCCTGTTATTATCCGCGATTTACCATCTCTACACAAATAAATAGTCCGCGATCCCTTCTCTCCATTATTCATATCATCACATGTAGAAGAAATCATTTCCTTAGAAGGAACATCCCCATTAGCAGAATGGCTAAGCACAAGAATACGCCCAACAGATCCATTAGGAGGTGTAGAAGATTTCTCAGAAACCTCAGAAGAAGGCTTTATGGAAGCTTCTGATTTTATAGATGAAAGCTTATTCGATATAGTATGCCCAGATGATACAGAAATCCCATCTGTCGATATCACTGAAACCCTATCTGGATCAGATCTCCCAAGTGAATTAGCTCCTGAAGGTATTAAATTTAACGAACTTCTACCTCTAGATGAAGGAGATGAATTGGACGAAACAGTATATACGTTATACCCAGATGTCCCAGATCTTGCAGGATTAGTAGATGTCCTCTCCTCAGATACAGTAGGAGTAACAGGAGACGTAGTAGAAGAAGGAAGAGACGTCACAGCTTCAGATGTTCTACCCACCCCCTGATCAGTAGATGCGCCCCCCTCAGATACAGCAGAAGTAACAGAAGACGTAGCAGAAGAAGGAAGAGACGTCACAGCTTCAGATGTTCTACCCACCCCCTGATCAGTAGATGCGCCCCCCTCAGATACAGTAGAAGCAACAGGAGACGGAGTAGGAATAGACATTACAGCTTCAGATGCTTCACTCTCTACATCATCGTATCCTTCATATCCACCGTCTATATGACCTTCATCACCTGTCTCAGTTCTATGAATCCCAGAATTCACACCAACTGTATCAGAATCACCGTAACCTACTATAGTATATTCTACTTCATTTGCATTCTGTCTAGGATCTTCACTTCCATCAACAGCAAGAAGATAAATACCTGTACTTCCATCACTTGTTACCAGTTCTTCATCATAACTGAAAGTTCCCCCCAAAATATAAGGATTCGGTTCCCTTCTTTCACTTCCATCAACAGTCTCTTCAGTTGTCAGGGTATGTAGAGAAGGAGATAAAGGATCTGATATTGTAGAGGACTCATTTCCAGCCTCTTCATGACTTACATCACTTGTATCAGATCTCCCAAGTAATGCGGGGTTCCCATTCGTATTAGAAGTAATAACTTGATTAGGTGGTCTAGATTCAGAAGTTTCAGATGGAAGATTTGATCCTACAGAAGAATTATCTACCTCACTTCCCACAATTTCACGAGATGGCACGGAAGGAGTATTTACTCCCGCCCTCCCCCTATTGCCACCTGAGACAAAAAGAGAACTACGCTCATAGGGCAAATTTTTATCTTCTAAACGAAAATCCCAAACATCTTTACTGCCCGCAACTAAAGCCTTATCGAAATACTGCATTTTCGAAGGAATAGTTGGACCATAAGCACGAAGAACATACTGATAAGGAGTTCCGAGCGTAACATAATCATCATTTAAACTAAAAGAGCTTTCTTCTGCCCTTCCGAAAACTTGAATAAGTGAAATACTATATCCCTTATTGTTACTGCTGCCACCCCAACCTACTCCTTGTGCCTTCACCTTTACCTTAGTTTGCCCAGAAACATCACCATGAATCAATAGTCTATCAGAATTTCGACCAACGACCTTACCAGATACATCTACGGCCTTACCAGATACATCTACATTGAACTGAATTGTAGAGGTCCCCTTAGCACTGTAAACAGTACCCTTTCCTTTTCCGATGCGAAGAATTTGATATTCAGTAATAGCCTTTCCACCGTTAGAACCCGCACTATTTAAATTTTTTATTGAAGTAAAAAATTCAATAGCACTATCTTGAAGACTCACAGATGAAATACATGAATCTATACAATGCTGATCGGCATCTTCTGAATCTTCATAGGAACTTTTTTTTACCCGCCATTCTGCTCCATTGGATAAAAAAAGCTCAGCATGAGATTTATCATCAAAACGAGTAGCACCTGAAATGATAGATTTGTTAGCAAAAACGGATAAATCAGATTTTTTAGCTTTCAACAAAAGAGAACCCGAAACTTCCGATCCATCTTGTAAAAAAACGTAACCTTTCAAACCATCACCGTAAATAGCAACACCCTCTGGAACTGTGAGAGAAGTCTTTTCTAAAAGAACCCCATGTGGCACAGGGTCCTCAGACTGTATCCCATTAGCCCGATGATCAAAGTCTATACCATAAGACTTTTTACCTGGAACCTTAATAGATGAAGATTTTATAACAGCATTTAAATTCAAGAAATTAGAGAATGGATCAATGCCAAGAGCACTCTCTTTCTGTATTCTAGCCTTATAAACAGAAGAAAAAATATCACTAAAAGCTTTGGGAAAAATATTGGAAGAACGATGGGAAGAACGCAAATAAACAGGAAGATACTCCTCCCGATCTTCATCTTCATCTTCAGCTTCAAACTCAAAATAAGTGTTTATATTTTCTTGCATATTTCGTACAATATTGCTCGCAATATTTGGACCAATCTGCAAAAAAATAGTATCGGAAACATCAAAATTCCCATTTTTAAACGAAATATAACCGTCACGTGATAGCAAAGCAATGCGCCCAACATCTTGAGAAGAATCATCTCTATCAGAATCTTCCGGCAGCACCAGCTCTCCGCTCCCCTCCTTCATCTGTGCCGCCCCATTTAATTCAGAAACATTTTTTTGAATTGTAACACCATCCAATAGAACAATTCCCATTTCTGAAGCGATAACCCCTATCGTTGTATCTCCTAAAGAAAGTGTTCCTTTTTTCATCTCTATTACAGATTTATCATCACTCCACAGACCAACTATCTCTGCTGTAACACGTGCATTTTCCAAAAGAACCACACCTTCTTTTGAAGCCATAGCATTCACATAACGGCTGTGAAGGGAACCACTATTCATAGCAACCTTTCCATAACTAGAAGCTCCAAGCCCATAAGCAAATCCTTCAACCACTGTATCGTTCAAATTAATCGCAGCGCCAAATTGAGACTTACCATCCGCAAATACAGAGCCCCTACCTTCACCCTGAAACAGAGTTTTATTTTCAACCACCTTAATATCTGTGCCTTCTTCAGCAACCACGGATATCTCAGATACATTAATAACTGTAGGCAAAGGACCTGTTACATATATAGCACGATCATACCTTCCTGCTTTAAGCGGAGTTTTACTACTACCTTCACCTTGTCCAAGTGTATGCGTAGCACCATCATCACAGAAAATAGACGCTCTAGACAGAGATTCTTTGGCCGAAGAACAAGGTGGTAACAATGCTGGAATTGATTCTACTAAAGAACCCTGTTGCACAGAACCAGGGACACCGCCAACGCCACCAGGGATACCACCACCAACGCCAGGAACACCAGCACCACCAAGTCCACCAGCGCTGCTAGCGACACCAGCGCCACCGCCAGGGACACCGCCAACGTCACCACTAGCGACTTGTGCTAAAGGAGATGCAGGTAATTCTGCTACTCCAGGTGTAGGAGATTCTGATGAACTTCTAAAAGATGGTAGTATAGATGACAATGAAGAAGTTAGGCCTGAGAATGACCAAAAACTACTCCCTATAGAAACATCTACACCTTGCAAAAAGAAGAAAGCACTTGTTGTCAGTGCGTACAAACGTGTACGCTTTTTAAATACATTGATCATATGTCAAACTTTCTAAATAATGTTGCAAAAACACTAGAATTAAGTGAAAATGAGGTAAGTGAACGATTTGTAACATATGTCAGTCAACTTTACAACATAGTGTTATTTATTTACGCTTCATTTTGTGCATAAAAATACCAAAGTTAAGTTTTTAAGTGCGCAACCCTTTGTAATATTAGATAAAAGGATAAAATCACGATGATAAAATATATGAAATGGATGACTTCTATTTTACTGGTTGCAATCAGCTTTGCAACGGTTTTGTGGACTCATACGAGTATTGCAAATACGAGTACCCAGACAAATGTAACGATTGATCATGTTTCAGGAACGACTTCTGTTCCCACTTCTCCGCAAAAGGTTGTTGTGTTTGATCTTGCCTCGCTAGATAATATGAATCGCCTTGGTATCCAAGCAGTTATCGGCCTTCCTGAAGGAAAAAAACCTTCCTATCTGCAACAATTTGACGATGCAAAATATGAAAGAATTGGAACCGTTTTTGAGCCAGATTATGAAAAAATTGCCACTCTTCAACCTGATTTGATTATTATTTCCTCCAGAACTCAAGCAAAATATAAAGACTTATCCAAAATAGCCCCAACAATTGATCTAACCGTAGAAAACGAAAATTCTCTTGAAGATATAAAACGAAATGTGTCTATCCTTGGAAAAATTTTTGGTAAAACACAAGAAGCAGAAAAGGAAATTGCAAAAATTAATGAAGCTTTTGCTGAAGTCCGTAAAAATACCCAAGGAAAAGGCACCGGGCTCATACTCATGACCTCTGGTGGAAAAATCAGCGCTTTCGGACCAAAATCACGTTTCGATATTTTTCACTCCGCTTTTGGAATTGCTCCTGCAACCGATAAACTTACCGTGCAAAAACATGGACAACTCATTTCTCCTGAATTCATTCTTGAAACCAATCCTGATTGGTTGTTAGTGATTGATCGCGATGCAGCCATTGGACGGGAAGGACAATCCGCAGCACAATTGCTCAACAATGAGCTTGTTCACCGCACAAAAGCGAGCAAAAAAAACCAAATTATTTATTTGGACTCTTGGAGCTGGTATCGTGCAAGTGGTGGTTTAACGGGACTCCTTGAAACCGCTAAGCAAATCAATGAAGCCTTTACAAAGAGCAAATAAGCGCACGAAAGAGCTTGATTGCTATATGAATAAAATTTAAAAGCAGGGGTTGTTTATGAAACAACCTTTGTTTTTTTTATTAAGTTTTAAGAGAAAATGATTTAACGTGAAGAATTACTGGATAACCATAACACTTTTAATTTTCCTGTCTATCCTCAGCATTTTTGTTGGTTATTCTGATGTCACACCTTCTAACCTTTTTGCAGCCGATCCCCATGCGTGGCTTATTTTTTGGCAAACACGTCTTCCTCGTACCATTGCAATCCTTTTAGTAGGCGCAGCACTTGCACTTTCAGGCATGATTATGCAACTATTAACACGCAATCGCTTTGTCGAGCCATCAACCACTGGAACCATTGAATCTGCTTCCCTTGGCATTCTTTTTATTATGATTTTTTGTCCCGATATTCCTGTTTTAGGAAAAATGGTCGTTGCGACAATTTTTGCCATGGCAGGCACTTTACTTTTTATGTTTTTATTGCGACGCATTCCTCTAAAATCTACTCTCATTGTACCTCTTACAGGGATTATGCTAAGCTATATTATTGGCTCTTTAACCAATGCCATTGCAGATTACGAAATGTTACTTCCTTCTCTTCAAGCTTACTTATTTGGCAGTTTTTCGATGGTTCTTGAAGGAAAATATGAGCTCTTATGGCTATCCCTTCCCCTTTGTATTCTGGCCTATTGTACTGCTGATCGCTTTACGGTTGCAAGTTTGGGAGAAGATTTAACCAATAACCTTGGATTGAATTATCGTGTTGTCATGTTTTTTGGTCTTTTTATTGTCGCCTCAATCACTGCTGTTGTTGTGTGTACCATTGGGCGTATTCCTTTTGTTGGGTTGATTATTCCAAATATTGTTTCAAGTTTCATGGGAGATAATATGCGCTATACCGCTCCTTGGGTGGCCATCAGCGGTGCAGGATTGGTCTTGATTTGTGATCTTTTAGGACGAATCATTCATCCCTCTCTTGAAATTCCCATCAGCACCATAATGGGTGTAATCGGTAGTTTTATTTTTATGATACTGCTTTTACGCTGGAGAAAGCGTCTTGGATAGAAGAAGAAAAACAATATGTGTACTAACAACACTTATCATCATAGCATGCACTGTCATTAGTCTTTACATGACGTGGAATATCAATGTTTATACATGGAAATTTCGTCTTACAAAACTTTCCTCTCTGCTTCTTATTGCCTATGCAATAAGCGTTTCCACGGTTTTATTTCAAACAATCGTTAATAACCGTCTTCTTACCCCTTCAATTATGGGATTTGATCAGCTTTATATTTTAATAAAGACTGCCCTAATGTATTTTGTAGGCTCTCTTTCTTTGCCCTTTTTGAATGAAGAAGGACAGCTTGTTCTTGAAGCCCTCATTCTTATCCTTTTTTCAATAAGCCTTTTTCGCTGGCTCTTTTCAGGAAGCCTAAAAGGGCTTCATTTAACGCTTTTAATCGGTGTTGTTTTAGGCGGATTTTTTTTCAGTTTACGGATGTTTATGCAATTGCAACTAAATCCAGACCAAATGATGAATTTAACCGATATTATGTTTGCAAATTTTAATAAATTCAATACACCGTTAATAAGCTTTGCCACAATCATTGTCCTCATTGTGAGTCTGATTGGATGGCATTCCCGTCATCTTCTTGATATCTTGGCTTTAGGACGTGAAAATGCCCTCAATCTTGGCGTTAATTACCACAAAAGTGCGACAGCTGTCCTTATTTTTGTTTCCATTCTCGTATCCATTTCCACCGCATTGGTAGGCCCCGTCACCTTTTTTGGACTGTTAGTTGCCAACCTTTCCTATGAACTTTCTCCTCAAGCAAAACACAGTATTGTTGTTCCAATTGCAATATTATTGGCTATTATTTGTCTGGTGGGGGGACAATTTATTTTAGAACAAATTTTTCATATGGCAGGGCGTTTAAGTTTTATCATTGAGTTTTGTGGGGGAATTGTTTTCTTAATGTTACTGATGAAGGGAAAACTAAAATGATTGAGATCAATCATCTTTCCAAAGCTTACGGAGCACGATTAATTATCGATAATTTATGCCTTCATCTTCCAAAAGGGGGGATTATTTCTCTCATTGGGCCCAATGGTTCCGGAAAGTCCACTCTTTTAATGCTGATAAGACGTCTTTTGCCACACCATAATGGTACAATTCATATCGACGGCTTTGATATTGATAAAATGCCCCTCGATATTTTGGCTCAAAAACTCTCAATTCTGCGTCAAGAAAATCCTTTGTCTTTTCGCTTAACCGTGTACGATTTAGTGAGTTTCGGACGCTATCCTTATTCAAAAGGCTGGTATGCACATGAAGATAAACAATTTATCGACAGTGCACTACGCTATCTCGGCTTACAAGATTTACAAGACCGTTTTTTAGATGAGCTTTCTGGCGGTCAGCGTCAACGCGCTTTTATAGCAATGGTTATCTGCCAAGACACTGATTATCTTCTCTTAGATGAACCATTAAACAATCTGGATATGAAACATGCCGTTTCTATGATGAAGCAATTACGCCGCACAGCTGATGAACTGAAAAAAACCATTCTTATTGTTATGCACGATATTAATTTTGCCTCATCTTATTCAGATATGATTGTTGCATTGAAAAATGGGAAAGCGGCCTATTGTGGGACTCCAAAAGAAATTATGCAACCAAAAATTCTTAAAGACATTTATGATGTCGATATTAAAATCAAAACAATTAATGACATCCCTATCGCTCTTTATTATCGATAATCATAAAGATTTTTTTGCGCTTGCATGCACTATAGAATCTGCTAGGGATAGTAAAATTGGCTTATTGGGGAATAGTTTAATGGTAGAACAGCGGACTTTGACTTCGTCAATCTTTGTTCGAATCCAAGTTCCCCAGCCAGTATTTAATGATTGTAGCTTGTCATCGGGTTTTGTATAATTTGAAAGCAGGTTTTGCACCAATTTATTTTTTTCAAAGGATCTGCAAAAACTTTCAAGGGTTATTTAAAATCCCTTTAATGCATATTTTCTCTTCCTCTAAAAATTGCAATTTGAGATGATAAGCTCTTGAGCCGGTGCGGATTCTTTGACCCACATGTATAAGATGTACCGACCTCTTTTATTTTAAATTGGCTAAAGATTTTTCGGATCTGAGGCACATCATTGAGAAAGAAGCATTTTTCTCTTGCGCAAGCAAAGCAAACATTGTCTGGTAATCCTCTCGCAAATAAATCCTTTCCATAGTAATACACGTATATCTGGCTCTGTTTATGGGAAAGCCTTATCTAATAGCTATAAACCTATCTAAAGAGAGAATTCAAAAAAGAAAGCCGAGCCAAATGATATAACGCAGCTTTCAGATATTGATTATAAGATTCAAATGAATCATCCACAATGGAGTAATGAATGCATATATACAAAACGTATCATATTGCAAGTGCTCTATTTAGAAATATGAAAACTTATCAAAAGAAACGTAAATGATCGCTATGATTTTGATATCATTCATTAGCATTATAGAATCTATAAACGCTTGGTAACTTTATCAATCCAATCAAAAGAAAATGCATCTTAAATGAATGTCTTCTCAATAAGGCTTTCATAAGCATTTTTTCATTTTGCACTCAAATGTAACTTCTTTGCAAATTAACCAGCTCAAATTTGAGTTGGCAAAATTAACCAATCCAATTTTGGAGGCGTTATCTTTAGAATAGCCATCTTTAAACATTATAGCTTTTGACTCAAAATTGAGTAAAATCCCATGCCTTAGATGTTACAATGGTTTTGAATTTTGCTGCCTCATCTTTTTTTCAATAGGTGTCCCCCAAATTTTGAGATAGCTCATTTGGTTTCGTATTTTTAAACTGTAACTTTTAAAACGTTTTTTGCTCGCTTGCTTGCGTTATATCATTAAAAGGTTTTCGGTTTCATAAAACATAACATTGTGATTTTCATTCTATATTGTGATGATAGTATCTATATAATGCCTGCCTATGATTTACTAACTTTTTAGTAAGCGTTTTTAAAAACGATCTTATCTTTAAACCCTTTTATGCAATCTTTATGAACTCAATCTATAAGCTTATGATAGTTTCATAACGATTATTCCTTTTAAGGTTACACTCAAATAAAGAGCAAAACACATCCCATTCTTAAACGTATGCAATTTATGTTATCGATAATTCCAAACGACTGAAATTTAAAACAATGTGATTTGTGCTATAATAAAAACGTATCATAAAATTTATGACCTATTATGAATGATAACTGCTTTTCATTTCATTTGAATGCACCCATGCGTTATAATATTTGCATTATGATTTGCTTTTTATGGTCTATACATTCATGGCAATCCTATATAAAAATGATCAATTCAAACATGCATAAAAGTATGGATTCTTATGTGGATTCATATAAAATAATTGCACTTAATATATTGACTTTATTAGTTTTTATGTACAATGCCTTTTTAACTTCATAAAGATATCAATTTCCTTGTAAAGAATATTCCTCCCATTCCAATAAAAGGCTCAATATAAGTGCGATGAGGGATAGCTTCTATGATTTTACAAGTACTGATCACTGGCCATGCAATAACGCCGACTGATCTCCAAACCAATTAGACCACCTGTGGAAACAGGCAGGCTGTGGGGCTGAATATAAACGGAACAGCACCGAACGAATAAGCCACGCGCCGCAAGTAAGCCTCTTAGCGTGCATAGCTTATAGGTTTTGGAAACAGATAATTATTATAATTGAGGTACTATAATTTAGGCGATTAAAGATCGGATCTCAAGCTTTTTAATCCAGTGGACAAACACGAATAATGTGTCCGTCCGGATCTTTGATTAGGAAGGTACGTCCAAATACATCAGTATACGGTTCCTTCAAAACATTTATCTCAACAGTGGTTTGCTCTTGCCATTCCGCATAGAGCTTATCTACGTCCTCTCCTGTCGGCAACATAATGCCGATTTCTGAAAAACGAGGCACATTCTCCTCAGGCGTATCGCCCCCAGACCAGAGAGCAAAGAGAGCATCCCCCGAAGAAGCAAATGCAACATAGCGTGGCGAGGTAAACACAGGTTCTTTCATGAAGATGAATTTGTAAAAAGCCTTAGAATACTCTATGTTTGAGACGTATACCAACTGTAGGTTTGGGGTAACAGGATAAGTAGGGATATTACTCATAAATTCTCCATGATTTAGTAGTAACTGCCTGACATGATACACCTATATTAGGGAATATTCCAAAAAGAGTTTATGATACCTCCGTTCGCGGTGTGCTCTATTTATATATTTTTACTCGCTTATTGCTATATGCTAAAATATCGAGGACGCCACTACTGGGATTGTAATGATATCCCTATCGCTCTTTATTATCGATAATCTAAAGATTTTTTTGCACTTGCCTACACTATAGAATCTGCTAGAAATGGTAAAATTGGCTTATTGGGGAATAGTTTAATGGTAGAACAGCGGACTCTGACTCCGTCAATCTTGGTTCGAATCCAAGTTCCCCAGCCAGTTGTATGTATGTAGCTTGCCAGTTGTAGTGTAGCTTGCCAGCAGTGTAGCTTGCCAGCGGGTTTTGTATATTTTGCCACTAGGTTTTGTACCAATTCATTTTTTTTTCAAAGAGTTTTAAA
>NZ_JBHIQZ010000016.1:0-36827 GCF_042196865.1 Bartonella sp. AC130YNZD | reverse complement strand
TTTTTTTAAATAAAATGCCCCAAACAATACCAATAAAATATTAAACAAAAAATCCTATTTCAAGATATTATTGGCAACAAGCAATTATAGGCAAAATAAGAAGCGTATAAAACTTTCATGCCCGATAGCGGCGGCTTTCAGATTATAATACCCCTCCCCTCACAACGATTGCAACTTTTCTTACATATCGCAAGGATGTCATGTAAAAGGCTAAAGATAGAGTACATATTCTATAATCACCATTGCATAAATATCTTACACGCTTTATGCTTTTCCATGGGAGCAAAAGGAAGATGTCAATGTCATCTAAACTGACGCGTAACCAAACATTGGTTTTAAACACTTTAAAAAATGCAAAAGGGCCTTTAAGTGCTTATGCGATTCTCAATCACTTACGCGAAGAAGGTTTTCGTGCACCTCTCCAAGTTTATCGTGCGTTAGAAAAACTCGTACAGTTAAAGTGTATTCATCGTCTTGAAAGTGTAAATGCCTTTATGGTCTGTTTACACCCTGAAAACTGTCAACATGAACTTACAACGTTTATAATTTGCGAAAACTGTGGCACAGTCAACGAAATACAAAATCAAACGATTGTATCGAGTTTAAAACAGATGGTTCAAGCTGTTGACTTCCAAGCACATAAAAGCACCCTAGAAGTACGAGGTCTTTGTAAAAAATGCGCAATAAAATAAGACCGCTAACTTGAAAACAAGATCTCTAACTTGCAAGTTTATATATTTAGCATTATGTACCAGGGATCACCTTATTGTTTGAAAAGCTCTTATCGTCCGTGCATGTATATCACCCGATCTTAGTGATGGGTTTATTATACTCATTGGAACATAAATATTGAAAGTATAAAATCATGTCCGTAGCTGAGACAATTTTTTCAACCAAAAATTTCAATAAAACGCAAAAAAAGAAAGTAATCAAGGCTCTTCTTATTGTCTTTGCACTCTTTGTGGTTTGGTTTAGCTACAAATGGATAACGCAATGGCGTTATATGCTATCCACTGAAGATGCCTATGTACAAGGAGATATAGCCGCTATTGCGACTAAATTAAATGGATATATTGAAAAAATTGCCATTAAAGCCAACCAAGTTGTAAAAAAGGACGATGTTTTATTTTACTTAGACAATGGTGATTATCAAATAGCCTTGGATCAAACAAAAGCGCATCTTGACACACAGAAAAAAACACTTCTACGCATTGATGCACAAATCACAGCCGCTCATAGTGCTTTAGATGATGCAAAAGCGCAAAAAGCAGCCGCTTCAGCCATAGCAACCAATGCACAACTCACCTTAAAACGTGTAACAGAACTGAAAGCCAATCGTTATGCTCCTCAATCTGATGTCGATGATGCCAAATCAGCTTATGAACAAGCCATTGCAAATATTAACAGAGCAGATGCACAAATCGCTGCAGCACGTGCAAATATCCGAGTACTAGAAGCACAACGAAGTGAAACAGAAAGCCAAACAAAGAGTTTAGAACTTTCGCGTGAAAAAGCACAACGTGATCTTGATTCAACCATTATACGCGCGCCATTTGATGGAATCATAGGAAATTTAACAGCAAAAACGGGAGATTTTGTTGTAAATGGCCAACGTCTTGCAGCGTTAGTCCCCATCCATGCACTTTATATTGAAGCAAACTATAAAGAAACACAGTTGCAAAATATTCATGCGGGACAAAAGGCTTATATTTCTGTTGATGCCTTCAAAAAGCAGGTCTTTACAGGAACAGTGCTTTCTATTTCACCCGCAACAGGTGCTGTTTTTTCTCTTCTTCCTCCACAAAACGCAACCGGTAACTTTACAAAGATTGTCCAACGCATTCCCATACGTATTTCTATTCCAGAAGAAGTCTTAAAGACCGGACATATCCGAGCAGGAATGAGTGTTTCAGTAGAAGTTGATACACGTACAAAACCACAAGATAAAAGTCTCTTATAATAACAAGCAAATGACCTCATTATTATGACATCTTCAATACCAAAGCCCTTACAGTCTCAAGAGCGCATAGAAATCCGTAACATTGTGATTTTCACAGTTATGGCCTTTGGCATGTTCATGGCGATTTTGGATATACAAATCGTTGCCTCCTCTTTAGCCGAAGTTCAAGCTGGTCTTTCTGCAAGCTCTGAAGAAATTTCATGGGTTCAAACCTCCTATCTCATCGCTGAAGTCATCATGTTGCCCCTTTCTGGATTCTTAGGAAGATTGCTTTCAACACGTGTTTTCTTCACCATATCAGCGATCGGGTTTACGATTACTTCTGTTCTTTGTGCAACAGCAACATCTATTGGAGAGATGATTATCTACCGTGCATTGCAAGGTTTTATTGGTGGAGGAATTATCCCAAGCGTTTTTGTCGCCTCTTATGTTCTTTTTCCTCCTTCTAAACGCCCAATTGTTACCCCTATTGTTGGACTAGTCGCAACATTAGCCCCTACTATTGGTCCAACGGTCGGAGGTTATCTTTGTCATATCTTATCATGGCACTGGCTTTTTCTCATTAATGTGCCTTTTGGGATTATTATTTCAATTCTCGCTTGGAAGTTGATTGATTTTGATAAAGCAAATCCATCTCTCATGGCTAAATTTGACTGGTTGGGGCTCATTTCTATGGCTGTTTTTCTAGGAACTTTAGAGTATGTACTAGAAGAAGGCGCACGTCATGATTGGCTGAATGATAGGCTGGTTCGGAATTTGTTCATTATCATGATTCTTGCTGCCGCCTTGTTCTTCTGGCGTGCTTTTACAGCAAAAGAACCCATTGTAGATCTCTCTACTTTTTCTAATTTTAATTTTTCAGCTGCATCCATTTTTTCCTTTTCACTGGGGATAGGCCTTTATGGACTCACGTACCTTTATCCTGTCTATTTGAGCCAAATCCGCCATTATGATGCCCTTATGATTGGAGAAACATTGTTTCTTTCAGGATTCGTCATGTTATTAACGGCTCCCCTTGCAGGATTCCTTTCAGCACGAATGGATGCACGTTTAATGATGGCAATAGGACTTTTTGGTTTTGCAATAGGCACTTGGATGGCAAGCACTATCACAGATAAGTGGGATTTTTGGCAGCTTTTTTGGCCGCAAGTTTTCCGTGGTGCTTCTGTAATGTTATGTATGGTTCCTATTAATAATATTGCCTTGGGAACACTCCCACCAGAACGAATGCAAAATGCTTCTGGACTCTTTAATCTCACACGGAATCTAGGTGGTGCTGTAGGGCTTGCCATTATCAGCACTCTCATGACAAAACGCACGCACTTCCATTATGAACGAATAGCCGAAACACTTAACCACGCAAACAGACAAGCAACTGAAATGCTTTCAAAGCTTACTTTATTATTCAAAACAGAAACCTTTGATTCCTATACCCTGGCTCTTTCTCAATTGTTTAATATGGTACGCATACAAGCAATGATTATGGCTTTTAGTGATATTTTCTTTATCATAACCATCATCTTTGGTGTTTTGACATTTATGACCATGTTTCTCAAAAAAATACCACCTCTCATGGATTCACCACCAAATCACTAAGCTTAATTAAAATTGAGAAATATTTTTTATCCTTATCACTTTCCTCGCTTCCTATGCACTTTATCTTTTCTCAAGAGACAGTATAAATAAATATGCGATTCTAAATGATTCTTCTGATAAAAATTCTTTTCAATGCGGGCTCTTTACGCACTTTTAAAATAACTTCTCGCATACAAAAATTGTTTTAGATGATCGGTAAACAAAGATCTTACCTAACGTGCTCCACACTATAAAGATAAAGCAGCTATTTCTATAAGATTTTTGATTTATCACCATAGGGCACAAAAGATTAAAAGATTCTTTGCCCTTTACTCTTTTGAGTCTTACAAGAATATTCATAAAAGATTTATGATTCTTGTGATTTTTATTCACACACCTATTTCCCTTATAATGTGTAGAGTAACGTTTTTTGATTCTGAATGCAAAATTTTACATGAAAAAATCATTTTGTATTTGATCCTCTCATGCCAATTGCAAAACGATTTACCTTTATAGCAAAAAAGTAATGATATATTTTTTTTCAAAAAAGCTGCTTTTGAACATGTAATTTTATTTTTTTACACTCTTTTAAAAAAGCTGATACCTATAATTTTGATTCTACTGCTGCAGTTTTTTCTTTCTTAAGCCCCTTCTCTTTCAACAAGCGCTAAAATTGTATAAAATTTCTCAAAATATCTCTCTATTGAATCAATCAAAACCATTCCCTTGCACATAAAAAGCAAAGAAACAAAAACTGTTTAAGAAAAAAGTAAAATATCCAACCGTTTCGATGCAAGATCTACCAACGATATTGAAAACTGCAAAATGTATGATGATACTGGCTTTAAAAGAATACAAAACCACTCAAAAATCCGGTTCCTTTAATATTATAAAATAGGACGCTATTTCAAAAAATGAGCTTAAAATATATTCCTACTCACTTAACTGAAATTATCAAAAATAAGAAACCAGCCATATAATAAAATCGCAATACAACTCCCCAAAAACTTTGTACCGCTAAATACTTTGGCTCTAACCAAAACAGTATGCTCTCCTCAAAGCCAGCTGTTGAAAAACAAAATAAACACGATCTTCAAGCCACTTTATGATGCTGAAAACGATTTGAAACTTCTCGTTCTCCACTAGGAACCAAAGTACCATAACACCCAGAAAGATAATGTGGTATCAGTTCCAACGCTTGAAAGCGATGCTTTTCGTAAGGACCAGGCATTGCCAAATTTTCTGTTAAACTATTTGAAAAGCCAAAACGTTTATAAAATTCAAAATCCCCTACCAGAAAAATGGCGCCATATCCCAATTTTTTTGCTGTTTCAATTGCATGGCGGACTAAAATTGATCCTATTCCCATACCAGCACATTCAGATGCAACAGCCAAGGGGCCCAAAAGTAAAGCATGTTGTGTTTTATTTTTTCTTTTAAAAAAAGAAACATGCCAAAGACGGACACTTCCCACAAGCTCTCCAAGCGCATTTTTAACCACAAAAGAAAGTCCTTGAGCAGCTAACCGACCACGACGTAAAGCCTCTGATGATTTACGTTTACGTCCATACCCCATCGTTGAATCAAGCAAAATTTCTCGATAAGGCTTATCGGCTTCTTGCTCCAATAAAAGTGTAAAATATGCCCCATCTTTTGTTTGAAAGTTCATCATGTTCATCTCAATGACCGCCCTCTTATAGCGCCATGACGAGCATAGCCAAAAGTCTAAAAAAACTATAGTTAAAAGGAAACCTCAGATCACATATGATCGTAAAGGCTCAAAACCATTAAAAGCAACCGATGCGTAAGTTGTTGTGTAAGCACCCGTTCCATGAATCAATATTTCATCTCCTATCGTTAGGGATAGAGGAAGCGGATAAGGTGTTTTTTCATAGAGAACATCTGCCGAATCGCATGTTGGTCCAGCCAAAATACAAGGCTCCATTACCTTATCATCATGAGGTGTCTCAATAGGATAACGAATGGCTTCATCCATAGTCTCAGCAAGACCATTAAATTTTCCAATATCAAGATAAACCCATCGTACATTATCATTATCAGCTTTTTTAGATATTAGAACAACTTCTGTACGAATAACACCAGCATTGCCAACCATCGCACGTCCTGGCTCAATAATCGTCTCAGGGATACGATTACCAAAATGCTTTTTCAATGAATCAAAAACTGCTGTACCATAAGCTTGTTCTGTAGGGACATCTTTCAAATAACGCGTTGGAAAACCACCCCCCATATTCACCAATTTCAGTGAAATACCTTCTTGTTCCAAACGCTTAAACACTGTAGCAGCATCCGATAAAGCACGATCCCACGCACTCAGATCAACCTGCTGAGATCCAACATGAAAAGAAACACCGTAGGCTTGCAAACCCAATTGATGTGCCCGTCTTAGAACATCAACCGCCATAGCTGGAACACAACCGAATTTGCGTGACAATGGCCACTCTGCACCTTTGCCATCGGTAAGAACACGGCAAAAAACACGTGTTCCTGGAGCAACACGCGCAATTTTTTCCACTTCTTCAACACAATCAACGGCATAAAGTGAAACTCCCAATGCATATGCCCGTGCAATATCACGCTCTTTTTTAATCGTATTCCCAAAAGAAATACGCTCTGACGTTGCTCCTGCTTTTAAAGCCATTTCAATTTCTGCAACAGAAGCCGCATCAAAAGAAGATCCTAAAGAACTCAGCAAACGCAAGATTTCAGGAGCTGGATTTGCCTTTATTGCGTAAAAAATACGAGACTGCGGCAGAGCTTTTTCAAAATTTAAATAGTTGTCACGAACAACATCAAGGTCAACAATTAAGCATGGACCTTCAGAACGATGTGTTGCAAGAAAATCGCGAATACGTTGCGTTGCCATCTGCAATTCTCCTTGAGGGAAAGCTCCCCCACTCTATGCTTGGACAGCCAAAGCTGCCAAAAGCTAAAGGACAAAAAACACACAACAACCATCCCCATTCTGATTACAAAAAATCAGAAATTAGCATTGCATGCAGCGAAAGAACAGCGCGAAAGCCGCGTTATTCTATTTTATCTGCCTTTTTGATTGGAGTTGAGAAAACCACTTCCGCACTGAAGGCAATGAGGTGTGCCTCTATAGTTATCCCAGCATTTAAAAGCTGGAAGACACCAGAAAGGCCCGCACCGTCGTTGCTTCAAGATGTCCTCATTCTTGCAATTGGCTGTAAGAATGACTGGAGCGGTTAGTTCCAGGTACCGTACCGGTTAATCTCACCATTTGAGAACCAGCGGACACCCACAGGCACGTGCGACTTTGGGCAAGGCATCCTATAAAACGAATCCTTTCTCATTTCAATCATTTTTTTAATTTTAAACATTTTTTAATTCTTAAAGATAAAATGGTGCAAAAAAACAACACTCTCCCCCAGACAAAGCCATCCATCCGCTTTCATGAGATCACACCCCTTACATTATCCGTGCAACATAAATCACTGTCTTGCTTTTAAAGCCCCTCGTTTCTTTACCCTATTCTATCTCCTAATATCCGCAGCAGAAAATAACGCAAAATAAATTACTCAAAACATTAATTTATAATGACAATTTATTATTGTGCCCTTAAATAAAAATCCCATTATAAAATCCTCTTATTTCACCCCTCTTACAATGAATCAATTAAAATCATTCTTTTGCGCATCACAAATGAAAAACAATTGAAAAAAGGAGTACCTCTTATATATCCTCTCAAATGCAAAGATGACCAACATTGAAGACTGAGGATAGTAACGACTGAAGCACCATCGTCTTTAAAGATAACGTGTCCTTCCGCCCAACAAAACGCCATCATCTTTCTCATTTACATCCTAAAAAACATCCCTGCTTCCACATTCATTTCACAGCATCGCTTAAGCAAAATATCATGAAGAAATCCCCGTATAATATAGCTTGTATGATATAGATCAACTACATCTCACCCTCTTTATACTTATGAAATTAAAAACAAACGCTCCCATTCTATCTGCCAACTCCCAATATTGCAGAAACTCCTACATTGAAATGTTTCATAACACCTTATCTGAAATGATTTTTGTCCACACGTTGCTCCCATTTGCAACGTACAAGTGAATGAGTTTTACGCGATTCGTTCTCATCTAATCTGAAAGCAATAAAGTTCACAATATTGAACTCTTTATTCAAATGAAAATAAATTATCATTATAAATTAATGTACTATATTAAGTTCTGAAATTATAAACTCCTATTATCATTTTATTTTTTCCACCTAGCATCTGCTTTTTCATCTCCTCTTATTAATCACATCTTATTCATACGCTTTTCTCTTAATCTATAAATCTCCCTCCTCTGCGCTGTTGGTGAACGGCTGTTCTATTTTAAAATGAAAAGTATCTGAAAACTCAATCCTATAAAGTCAAGGAGAGCGAATAATCTATAATGATTATTTATAAGTCAAATAATTTAACATAAACAAAAAGACCGAATAATATCCGGTCTTATAAAATATTTTTCTACCAATATTAAAAAACTCTTCTCTCTTAAATTTAAGAGAAAAACGCTACAACTTAAAACTCTACACTGCGATATCCTTATGTCCCTTGATGAGAATCAATTGCACGCAACTTCAACAATTGAAATTGCCTATGGCGCTCACGAAAGCGCTCTCTATCGGCTTCACTACGCGTGTTATAACAAGCATCACAGGAAACACCTTCCTCATAATGAGGCGATAGTTTGCTTTCAGCATTAAGAGGAGAACGACACGCGCGACATAATTCGCGTCCACATTCTTCAAGACCATGTTGAACAGAAACACGCTCATCAAAAACAAAACACTCACCCCACCATAAACTTTTCTCTTTTGGAATTTTTTCTAAATATTTTAGAATACCTCCTTTTAGATGGTAGACTTGCTCATAACCAAGATCACGAACATAAGCTGTTGATTTTTCACACCGAATACCACCTGTACAAAACATGGCAATTTTCTTTTTTTTCTTTAACTCAGCCTCATGTTTACGCACCCATTCAGGAAATTCGCGAAATGTTTTAATCTGCGGATCAATCGCTCCTTGAAAACTCCCTATCGCATATTCATAGTCATTCCGTGTATCGATTAAAATTGTCTCTTCATCTTGAATAAGAGCATTCCAATCTTCAGGATCAACATAAGTACCAACAACTTTTAGCGGATCAACCCCTTCAACCCCCATTGTCACAATCTCTTTTTTCAAACGCACTTTCATGCGATGAAAAGGCATTTTTGATGCCCATGAATATTTAATCTCCGGCGTTTGAAACGCTGGCTCAGCCGTAATAAAATCCACCAATGCCTCAATCGCAGCACAAGAACCAGCAACCGTTCCATTAATGCCCTCTTGTGCTAAAAGCAGAGTGCCCTTGATATCCTTTGCTTGACATAAATCCTGCAAAGGTTTTTGTAATTGATGATAATGCTTCAAATCTGCAAAGCAATAAAGTGCAGCAACTTTAAAATTCTTTTCCATGTGTTTTGCCATAACGCGCGTTTCATTCAATTTCAAGATTTATTCATGTACTCTTTAACATATTGTGCTTAATCAAACGATACAAATAATATCATCTCCAAGAAGAAAAAATATCATGTGCCAAAAAAGAGAAAAGCTTTTATTATATCTCCAAGGACAAACTGTCATACCTATTTTACTCATTGACAATCTACAAAGTGCTGTACCCTTAACACGCGCTCTTGTCAAAGGTGGATTAAAAACAATTGAGATCACCTTGCGAACACCAAATGCCCTCAAAGCAATTCAGAAAATTACACAAGAAGTTCCTGAAGCAATTGTTGGAGCCGGCACAATTCTCAACACAACACATTACGAAAAAGCCGAACAAGCTGGAGCCAAGTTTATTGTAAGCCCCGGATTATCCAATGAACTAATCAATTGTGCAAAAAATAGTGAAATTCCCCTTCTTCCCGCTGCAATGACCCCAAGTGAACTCATGCAAGCATTAAACAAAGGCTATTCATATCTTAAATTTTTCCCTGCTGAAGCTGCTGGAGGTATTTCCTTCATCGAAGCTTTAGCATCTCCCTTCTCTGATATCCGGTTTTGCCCAACAGGCGGTATTACACAAAAAAGTGCAACACAATGGCTCCAACTGCCCAATGTCTTCTGCGTTGGAGGTTCTTGGATAGCGCCCCAAAAACTCATTGCAATAAGTGATTGGGATTCGATTACTGCATTAGCATATACCGCATCACAACTTCCCTCTCCCTCGAAAAAAGCTCTTTCTACAATATAATGTAAAGTGCAAGAATATCAGCCCCTTCAACAAGACCAAAGCTTTCACACATCCTTGCGCAATCTTTTAACATCGTCATAAAACCATAAATCATCACCCGATCTTCATCGAGATGAATTTTGCGAGTGCTATTGTTTCAAAGCCGCTTGTTTCAAAAAAGCACCCACTCTCCATAACAGTCGTAATACGCCCCATATGCTCAGAAAGCTCACAAGTAGTCATAGAATAAAATTTCAGCTGTTGTGCATATGCCCCACAATGAGTGGATTTTATTGCAAAGAGGAAACAAGATCTTTTGCATAAATTAACTCATTCTTTTCGCGCGTTATTTAAATAAAAACAACTTCTGAAAATTTTTCATAAATGTCAGGCTCACAAATAAAGCTTGCAAAAGAAAAAAAACCGTACCGGTTTGAAAGAAGATAAAGCACCAATTTTCCCACTCATTACTCCACAAAAGCACGCTCTACAACATAAGTAGCAGGAGCATTATTAGCCCCTTCAACAAGACCAAAGCTTTCACACATCCTTGCGCAATCTTTTAACATAGCCATGGAACCACAAATCATCACCCGATCCTCATCAGGATGAATCTTAGGAAGGCCAGTTGTTTCAAAAAAGTCCCCACTTTCCATCACAGTTGTAATACGCCCCATATGCTCAGAAGCTTCACGAGTAGTCATAGGATAAAATCTCAACTGTTGTGCATACTCTCCAATGAGTGGATCTTGTTGCAAAGAGTAAACAAGATCTTTTGCATAAATTAACTCATTTTTTTCGCGCGTTGTTTGAATAAGGACAACTTCTGCAAATTTTTCATAAGTTTCAGGATCACGAATAAGGCTTGCAAAAGGAGCAATCCCCGTCCCAGTTGAAAGAAGATAAAGACGTTTTCCAGGAATAAGAGCATCAAGCACCAGCGTTCCTGTAGATTTTTTACGCATGAGAACTGTATCACCAATTTTAATTTTTTGGAGATGCTCGGTTAAAGGTCCCCCTGGAACTTTTATCGAAAAAAACTCAAGCTGTTCATCCCAAAAGGGACTTGCAATCGAATAAGCGCGATAAACCGGCTTTTCTGCATTTGGCAAACCGATCATAACAAACTCACCCGAACGAAAACGAAAACTTTCCGGACGATTCAGACGGAATTTAAATAACCGATCTGTATAGTGACAAACCTCTTGGACAGTAAGGGCGAACACATTCTCAGGAATCGGAAAATTTGCAACGCTGCTGATGCTTGACGGAACATTGGTAGCAGACGTATTCATACTCTTCCCCATATCTTTATTGAACGTTAAATTTCGAATCCTTGACGTGATATAGTACTTGCACAACCATCTGCCAACAATTTTCTCAACACAAAAGCCTCAAGGTTAACACTTTTATGTCAAAATTAAATAAATGAGTCTAGCACGCTCTATAAGCGATAAAATTGATTTCACTTAAAACCAATCAAAGACTAGAAAGTAAATACTGGATACCCAATCCATCTTGAAAACAAATAATATCCAAATCAACGAGTTTTCTAAATCAACAGTTTTAATGTATCAAAAAGTGTTTACACACTGTTTTCCATTTAACAAAAATAATTTTAAGTGCATGAGACGACATCCAAAATTGCACAGATGAGTGATCTTCCCCCTCATAGTAGAAAACTTGTAATACATTGATTTAACGTGGTTAATTTAATCATTTTACCTTCTCTAAACAAGCAGCCAATGCAATATTTAATCACAACAATCACACCAGCAATAATAGTCTAACATTGCACTCTTCAAAATGATACAATACAATAAACTATGTTTATTTTTTTATATGCCTAAACGAGGGCAAATAAGTAAAAAGTCTATGTTTTACAAATCATTATAAGATACCATGTTGATAACAACACAAATAAAACTAAAGTATCTCTTATATCCAGAGTACCATTTTACATAAAAAATGACTTTAATGGCAGCATAGGCTTCTTATGATTTTGACCATAGCAAATAGTGTCTTTCCCTATATCGTAAAGAACCTCAATGAAACAACCAAAAAAACTCCGTATTTCACGAACACAGATAAGCTTTTAAAATGAACAAATCCGTTAATGATGAAATAAATACATCACTCTATACAGCTGTAGCAACCATCGATGTCAGTGCCATTGTTGCCAATTATATCACTTTAGCCAAACGTGTAGCTCCAACACAATGTTCAGCAGTTGTAAAAGCAAATGCCTATGGATTAGGAACTCACAAAATTGCTCCTGCCCTTTATCAAGCTGGTTGTCGCACTTTTTTTGTCGCACAAATCAGAGAAGCACTCCAATTAAAAAGCATTTTACCATCAAATGTCACGATTGCCATTCTGAATGGACTTCCACACTTAGCAGAAGAGTTTGTCGCACAATCTGGTATTGTTCCTGTTCTAAACTCTTGGAATGCCATTGAAAATTGGCAAAAAATTTGTCAAAAAAAAGATAAAAAATTTCCAGCAATTGTTCAAATCGATACCCATATGAACCGATTAGGACTGGATCAAAAAGAATTACAAAAACTCATCAAACACCCTACAATTTTCGAAAAAGCAGAAATAAAATATATTCTTAGTCATCTTTCTAACGGAGAAGATGATACCCACCCATCAAATTATGCCCAATTGACTTCTTTCAAAACTATCCTTGCACAATTGCCTGCTTGCAAAGTTTCCTTTGCCAATTCTGGAGGTATCTTTCTAGGATCAGATTTTTATTTTGATCTTGTTCGTCCAGGCATTGCACTTTACGGAGTTGATCCGCGGGGAAAACACCCGTCACCTTTGAAACCTGTTTTAAAACTTGAAGCCCAAGTCATTCAAAGCCGCGTTGTTGATATAGGAGCACCTGTTGGTTATGCAGAAAGCTTTATAACCAACAGACCAAGCACTCTTGCAACCATTTCTATAGGCTACGCAGACGGCTGGCTCCGTGCTCTTTCGAATAAAGGAACTGTTTATTTCAACGGGCACAAACTTCCCATGGTTGGGCGGGTTTCTATGGATTCCATTATTGTAGATACGACCGATCTTGAACAAAAACCTCAAACTGGTGACTGGGTAGAACTCATTGGTCCCCATCAAACACTTGAAAAAGTATCTATAGATGCCGATACCCTTCCCAATGAAATTCTAACATCTCTTGGCTCCCGCTATAAATACATTTACACATAAAAACTCTTTAGCCATAAAGAAATAAATTGATAAAAATCATCATTTTAGAAAATTGAGGGGCTTTTACAAAAGATTTTACAACAATCAACCACATAGAATGGTCATAGATACCGTACATTCACAGAAATCTCAAAACAGGCAAGTTGATGGACTGTTTTATGGTAGTAGCTTTCATCTAAAATACAAAAACTTAGCCTTTCCCCATAAATTGACAAAAAAGAATCTACTACAAAGTTTTTAAAATTAATTTCCCAATTAAAATCATTCGCTTGCATACCACAAGCTGGACTATGTGTAGATAAAAATGATTTAAGAAAAGAATAATGCCTCTTATGAACCATAGTGCCAAGAGCTATAACATTAGGCGCTGGCAAAGTGTATGATAGTGCCGGCTTACTCCGTTATGAAGCGTAAAGATTGGGGGATCAATGGATTTACCCCCTTACACCATTCACAAGCGCCGTCGCGAAATGGGATTAGGAGCGAAATATCTCTTTAAAACAAACATGTGAATTAACAACCCAAATATATTCTTTTTGAAGCGTTCTGTTTTACATGAGGATCATTCCCCCACTAAAGAACACAATAAATATAAAGTATGGAGCAATATGTAATCCCCATTATTAAAAAAATATTGCTTTAAATGCTTTTGAAAGCCGCAAAGCTGAATTAAGAGGAGATGACAAACTGATGATTGATTTTCACCTTTACGGCTTTACATTTTCCAAAATGAGATTGTTTTCCAGTTTCAAAGATTACGTCAACAGAAATACGCAATCCCCCGCCCTCACCTGACAGACAAAAGCAGGAACTACTCATAAAGCTCTTTTTTTCTCAATCTCTGGCTCAAAACATGTCGCTGCATTAAGTTTGGATGTTGATTTACAGGCAACAGCTAAAGCACACGAGCTCTTAGGAAAACAGCGCCGTAAAGTCACAAACTGACCTGCAATGAAGTGGAAAAATGTGCTGGCTTTTTATAAGACACCTTGTAAAAAACAACCATAATACACTTGGCTTTGCGTTTACTCATTCTAACAAGTGTTCTTACATATTTTTGCGTCATATTTACAAAAAGCAGATTAAAGAGAAATATTTAGACAATTCTTGACTCGAAAAGATGCAACAACAGAGTTTCTCGTGTCTTTATCATCAAAAACACTAAAATTGATTTTATTCTTCTACAACCGGCCGTCGTCACCTTAGTGAGAAGGAGTATGTCAGAACACATGCAACAGACGGGATCCTATCCTCCGTAGGTTTCGCTCTCGTTTACGTGAACCAGCTGGCTAGAACGATGCCGCCTAGTCACTAAAACCATACCATACGGTAGAAGGCAAAGGAGAGCATGCCTATTGCCGACAAAATACAACTTTTTGTCGACTTTTTCGATTTTGCTCATGTTATAAAAAAACAATGCAAAATTCTAGAAAATAGACAAATAATTCCATAGTAACATGATCAACAAGTATAAAACCCACACAAAATGTGTGGGCTTTTTTGTTTATGCAAATAAACAAATTAAATACATATTTGTTATTTAATAGGTATTTCCCAATGGCGGGCACGAACAAATGAGTATTCTGTCTCCCGCAACATTATCAATACGCGATACAGGAGGCCAATATTTATTGGCTGGATCAAGAAAACTTTTGGGAAAAGCAGCTTCTTGTCGCGAATAGGGTCGTGCCCAAGCATCATCTAAAGTATCTGCCACTGTATGAGGGGCATTCACCAATGGATTATTGTCTTTTGGCCAAACCCCGCTACCAACTTTCTTAGCTTCTTCAGCAATAGAGAGTAAAGCATCACAAAAACGATCAATCTCTGCTTTTGGTTCCGATTCCGTTGGCTCAATCATCAAAGTTCCCGGAACAGGAAACGACATCGTGGGCGCATGGAATCCATAATCAATGAGACGTTTTGCAATATCATCAACACTCACCCCATACTGCTCTTTCAACACGCGTGTATCCACAATACATTCGTGCGCAACACGTCCATGCTTGCCCCGATAAAGAATGGAATAAGCGGCTGAAAGACGTTCAGCAATATAATTGGCATTTAAAATGGCTATTTGTGTTGCATATTTTAAGCCGTCAGCCCCCATCATTCGAATATACATCCATGTAATCGCAAGAATAGACGCACTTCCATAAGGAGCAGCCGAAACCGCATGTGTTGTCCCATCTTGTTCATGACCTGGTAAGAATGGTTTGAGATGCGCTGCAACTCCAATTGGTCCCATACCAGGACCACCACCACCATGAGGAATGGCAAATGTTTTATGAAGATTCATATGACAAACATCAGCGCCAATATCCGCAGGACGAGCAAGCCCCACAAGGGCATTGAGATTAGCACCATCAAAATAAACTTGTCCGCCATTTTCATGAATAATAGAACAAATTTCCTTAATGCTTTCCTCGTAAACACCATGGGTTGAAGGATAAGTAATCATAAGAGCAGCCAATTTATCTTTATGCAATTGCGCTTTCATCTTGAGATCGTCTACATCAACATCACCATCGCTTAAACATTTTACCACAACGACTTCCATACCTGCCATATGGGCTGAGGCTGGATTGGTACCATGCGCAGATGCAGGAATAAGACAAACTGTACGTTGATGTTCACCCCGTGATTGGTAATATCGTCGGATAGCCAAAAGACCAGCATATTCTCCTTGAGCACCAGAATTTGGCTGAAAAGAAACTTGCGCAAATCCTGTAATTTCGCACAACCACGCATTTAACTGGTTGATCATCTCCAAATATCCCGCTGCATCCTCTTGTGAAACAAAGGGGTGTATATTGGCCATGCTAACCCAACTTACAGGCATTAATTCGGCCGCGGCATTAAGCTTCATTGTACAAGAACCAAGAGGGATCATAGCGCGATCCAGCGCCAAATCCTTATCCGCTAAACGACGCAAAAAACGCATCATATCTGTCTCTGAATGAACCGCATGAAAAAAAGGCTGAGAAAGAAAAGCAGCATCCCGTTTTTTTCCAAAGAGTCGTGGAGAAACCTGATCGCCTAATTGTGCCCCAAAAAGCTGCGCTAAAGCACCTGCATCTTCTTCTGTTGATAATTCATCAAAATTGATTACAATAGTGTCATCATCGAAAACACGAATAAGGCGCCCACCTATTTTGGCTTGATGCGCAATCTCTCGCGCTTTTCCCTTAACAGAAATACTCACACAATCAAAAAAGCTTTTCCCTTCAACATGAACCCCTGCTGCTTCTAAACCAGCAACAAAACGACATGTTAAATGATGAATTCGCTGCGCAATTTCTTGTAAGCCTTTTGGCCCATGCCAAACAGCATAAGCGGTTGCCATATTAGCCAACAAAGCCTGCGCTGTACAAATATTTGACGTCGCTTTATCGCGCCGAATATGTTGTTCACGTGTTTGCAAAGCTAAACGAAAACCAACGCGTCCTTTGGTATCCACGGATTGACCAACAATACGCCCTGGAATAAGACGCGTTAACGCATCACTCACGGCAAGGTAACCAGCATGTGGACCACCAAATCCCATCGGAACGCCATAACGCTGCATAGAGCCAACAACGATATCTGCCCCCCATTGAGCCGGTGGCTCCTGAAGGGTAAGCGCTAAAGGATCAGCTACAACGATAACTAAAGTTCCCTTTTCCTTTGCCTCTTTTATGATCTCACTGTAATCATGAAAAGAACCTTTTGTATCTGGCCAAGATAAAACAATTGCCGCTGTATCAGAATCAATTGCGCCATTTTGGCTAATCTGAATCCCTTGTGTTTCAGCACGCGTTTGCGCAACACTCAAAGTCTGAGGATGTAAAAGACTCTGAAGAGAAATTTTTGTTTTTTTCTCACGGAAAAAGCGAAAAGCAAGGGCATTGGCTTCAGCTAAAGCAGTTGCTTCATCAAGAAGGGAAGCAGCAGAAACAGGCAAACCTGTTAGTTCACTAACCAATGTCTGAAAATAAAACAAAAGTTCTAGACGACCCTGGCTAATTTCTGCTTGATAAGGCGTATAAGCAGTATACCAAGCAGGATTTTCAAAAAGATTTCGTAAAATAACCGGAGGCACATAAGTTCCATGATATCCTTGCCCAATAAAACTTTTGTGCACACAATTACGCTCCATCATCTTGGAGAGTTCTTCCAAGGCTTGTCCTTCACTAGCGGCCTCTGGAAGATTCAATGAACGTCCCAAATGGATAGAGTGTGGAACAGCTTGAGAAATGAGTGTCTCAACACAATCAAGCTCTAAAACATCAAGCATTTTTTGTGTTTCATCAGGACGCAGCCCAATATGTCGAGAAGAAAAAGAACGCTCGATCATGCCACTCATCCAATCAAAGCCTTATAAGCATCTTTATCCAATAACCCTTCCAGTTGTGTCTCATCCTGCAATGTCATTTTCCATAACCAGCCTTCTGTTTCGGCTTTCTGATTTACCAATTCAGGATTATCAGCCAATGCTTCATTTATTTCGACCACTTCACCATCAAGAGGAGCATAAACATCTGAAGCCGCCTTCACTGATTCCACAACAGCCGCCGCCTCTCCTTTGGAAAGTTTTGTTCCACTTTGTGGTAAATCAACAAAAACCAAATCCCCTAATTGCTCTTGCGCATAATGCGTAACCCCAACAGTCACCACTTGCCCTTCAACGCTAAGCCATTCATGGTCATGTGTAAAATAAGTTTTAGACATAAAAAATCATCCTTTAAAATAACGTTGTTCAACAAAGGGAAGAGAATGAACTGATAATACAATCTTTTTGCCTCGCAGTTCTGTAAAGACTTGTGTCCCTTCAACTTTAAAATCAACAGGAACGTAACCCATCGCGACAGGACCATCAAAAGAAGGACCAAAACCACCTGATGTTACAATGCCAATCTCATTACCTTGATCATCAAGAAGCAGCGCACCGGCACGAATAGGTTGGCGCGTTTGCGGTTTTAATCCAACACGACAACGAGCCGGTCCTTTTTGCAGTGCTTCAAGAAAAGCCTTCGCACCATAAAATTGTGCTTTTTCTCGAACACTTTTAGGAACAGCCCATGTTAGAGCCGCATCAATAGGTGTCGTATCAGGGGTAATATCATTTCCATGCAAACACAGCCCTGCTTCCAACCGCAAGCTATCGCGTGCTGCAAGTCCAATCCACTCAACACGAGAATCACTCAGCAATTTTTCAGCCAACATATGCGCATGCCCTATAGGCAAAGCAATTTCAAAACCATCCTCTCCCGTATAACCAGAACGCGTTATAAACCAATCCTGTTGTGGTTCGAATCCTTGCATAAAGAACAATTCATTCCCTGGTAAATCGGCATCAGCAAGAACAGCTGCCGCTTCAGGACCTTGAAGCGCAAGCAATACCCTTTCAAGGGCAATCATTTGACATTCAAAATCAACCGCACGCTTTTCCAATTCTACAAAATCAGCCTGTGCATTCCCAGCATTGGCGACCAACATAAAACGACCCTCTTCCAAACGGGTAATGATAAGATCATCAAGAATACCAGCCTGCTCATTAAGCAAATAATTATACCGTGAATGCCCAATCTTTAAAGCTGCTGCATCAATGGGAAAAGCATAGGACAAAAATTCCACAGCTTGTGCCCCTTCAACCGCAATCAATTTCATATGAGAAATATCAAAAAGTCCTGCATGTGCACGCGTATGAAGATGCTCTTTTAAAACGCCAAGAGGATAAGTTAAAGGCATGTTCCAGCCCGCAAAAGCACCAAATTTTGCTCCTGCTTTTTCATGCAAATCATATAAAGGAAGTGTTTTTAAAAAAGATGTTTCTTGTGCTGTGCCCATAATAACTCCAAAGCTGCGCTAACGCCCACAGAATATGGTCGTCTCTGCCCCCTCTGTCATCAACCTGAGAGACTCGCGAAAAGATTTTTCGCTTACACCTTCGGCGCGGGTTCTCCCGACTTTCCAGATCTGCCTTCTTCCTTTTACGGTCCTTAAAGCCTGAGAGATTATGGGCTATTTCCCCTTCGGCGGCAATGCGAAAATTTGCAATCTGCACTCTCCCGCAAAAGAATGAAAGAAACGATAACGCTCTTTCCAGCATATTTAAACCTATAGCCTATCTTTATCACACTGTCATTAGTAAAGTGATGAAAATGTTCTCATTTTAAAACTTGCATAAGCTGCTTCAAAAGATTTATAATATTATCCTTTTGAACCTTACAAAAATTGCAAGGAACACATTTTAGGAAATTTAAGACAAAAATCAAAAGCTATAAACAAAAATACCTCTTGAAAATCATGCAAAACGTCACACACTAAAAAGATCGCAAAGCAATATTCTTTCGCGCGCAGTTCAACCTTAAAGATAGGGTTTCATATTCTTTTTGAGAATAAGGACTTCAAATATTTTATAAGTATGATTTTAATGCACAAGAAGTAGGTTTTCTGCTTTCTCAATAGTGTCATAAATAGCGACTATTTACAGACTAAAACTACCGAACAAAGGTGACAAAATACTCATGAAAGCTGGTAATATCTCTTACAATTGCGAAAATGATCTTCCAAAGCAAATTGCTCTTTTTCCTTTAGAAGGTGCACTCTTACTACCCGGTGGTTTTTTATCACTCAATATTTTTGAACCAGAATCACTTGAAATGATTGAAAATGTTATGGTAACTGATCGTCTATTGGGCATTATTCAACCACTTTCATCGGATACAGATCGCTTCTCTACACAACTTTATAAAACAGGCTGTATAGGGCGCATTACAAACTACAGTGAAACAGGAAACGGACAACTGTTCATTATCTTACAAGGTGTTTGCCGCTTCACTTTAGAACAAGAATTGAAAAACACAAAATCCTATCGAACAGCTCTCATCCAATCAAACATAAAAGACTTGCAAGAATTTGATATTGAAGAAAGCATTAACCGAGAGAACTTACTCGACGTTGTAGAAAAATATCTAACCATACATGAAATGGAATATAATTGGAGCAGCATCATAGAAGCCCCTACACCTATATTGGTTAATGCTTTTTCAGCCCTTATCCCCTTTACACCAGCAGAAAAACAAGCTCTCCTTGAAGCTCCAGATATCGAAAGCCGTGCCCAAACTCTTCTTGCATTAACAGAACGCTCGCTCATGAAACAAACAGGAACAGATTACCGCTTAAACTAATGAATGTCCAAACATGAAAAAAATGACCACAGATCCCAAAATGCTCGAATTGCTCGTCTGCCCAATGACGAAAGGTACTCTCTCTTTCAACCGAAAAACACAAGAGCTCATTTCTCTCAAAGCCAAACTTGCCTACCCTATTCGTGATGGCGTTCCCATTATGCTTGCCTCAGAAGCGCGCCCTTTGCAAAACAATGAAGAAATAACGCATAAAAAATAAAAAATCCTCATGCAATTTCCTTCTACAAGCCCACTGTTATCAAGCCTCTATATCCATATGGTCTCTCAATATTCACGTGTTCTGAGAAAAGGCATTTTACAATAGAGAAATACACTGATTTAAAAGATATTTATATCGCTTTACCCCTTGCAATCAAAGCCCCAAATAGCACAGCTTTTCTCGTTTCAGTCTATTCATTCTGAAGCAATAAAAAACATTCGCTTGCACAACACAAATATCTGAATAAAAATAACTGAAAAAAGGATTCAAACAGCCCTTGTTTTTACCCACACGGCCCACCCGCTTATGATGTACAAGCAAGAGATTTTAATTAATCCAACATGAAAAGATTTGTGATGAGAGGTTTTAAGATATTCCGCTTTGTATTTTTAGTTAAAAAGAATGATTTATCATAACAAATCAATTTGTTGATCTATCGCGAAAGTACAATATAAAAGCACTTACCCTAAATCAGGAGGGGAACATAAGTACAACTGGACATTTATGTTTTCATGACATTCCTATAAGCTTATAGGCTAAAAAATAAGCTTTATTTTCTTGGAATAAGCAATTTGAATTTCAATTGACGATTGAAAATAATTTCCTTATGAATGAAACTTGTGTTTTGGTTATATACACAACGATCAATAGGTCCTAGATGTCCGAAAAACTCAAACTAGAAATAAAACCGCTTTTGCGGATATCCCGGAATTTCCGGGGGCTCTTGTTATGTCCAAGTGCTTTCAGCACTAAAAGCAAGGGGCTGTTTTGAGTCAGCACTTCCAGACCCCGGAATACTAATGCGAGGGCGCTCGCAACCGGAGGGGACATCAAGTGAAAGCCAAAAATCTACATTTTTACGATATTTCTTTAGGCAAAAAAATTCGCTTCAGAAGAAACGTCATGGGGTTTTCTCAAAAACAATTAGGAAGTCATTTAGGCGTAACATTCCAACAAATCCAAAAGTATGAAAAAGGCTTAAATCGCGTAAGTGCAAGACGTTTACAGGAAATTGCTCATATATTAGATGTTCCCGTTTCCTTCTTTTATGCTGATGGCGCAAAAAAAGAAGAGAACCTCTATCATTGTGATGACAGAATAGCAAGCAAAGCAGAATATTTACTTTTAAAAAATTTCAGAATACTGACCCGCAAAAAACAAAGAGCAATTTTGCAGTTGATTTCTGATGAAAAAAATAACCCCTTATTTTCATAAGTTCATTGCAAAGATAATCAAAGTCCTTAATAATCTTGACAAGAATTGTGACTGTCTCCCCACACTTCATGAGAATGAAAATGCTTAATCTAATCTGATTTGTAAATAATCCGAATTCTAACGAGTTTAACTTAGAAATAGTGCATTGATTTATAATGATAATTTAACGTTATTGATATTGAATAAGTGTTTCGAATATCGTAAATTTCTTTCATTTCAAATTTGTTCTATATTGAATCAATCAAAATCTCTTGTTTGCACATTACAAGCAAAGTTGGCGTATGAGTAAAAATGTACAAAAAGGCATACCTCTTATTGAATCGTCTCACATACCAAGAGCTGTAACGACATTGGGCGCTGAAAAAATGGATGATGGTGCTAACTTGCTCTTTTATTAAACGTAAATATGGGGGTGTTCAACGACTTTCCACTCATATGAGTTACTTAAACAAAAGGCTCTCCAAACAAGCCTAAGAATATTCCAACACACTAAAAAAACACTTAAATATATCGAGAAAAATCAAAGATCTTATACCACCATACTCCAAATAATGATATTTTATAGCATAACAGGATTAAAGTAAAAATAAGAAATATAAAGTAAAAAATAGACACGAAAAAAAATATATATAACTTTCATAAGAATTTATCTATATATGGATACTTAAGTTTATCTTGTTGTGCCATAAATTCTATCATTTAAGGTATGAGGATATGAAGCACGCATACCTCCTTGAAACATTCAAATGTTTTTTAGATGCCCAATATCTTTTTAAATATTTTTAGGCCTGCTTGTTGAGCCTTTAGTTTAAGTGAAAAATGGGAAGCCGCTAGAATCTAGCTGTTTACAGACTGTAATAGAAAGCTTCGCTTTTAAAGGTATAGGGAGAAAATTAAATAATTCAACAATTAACAGATAAAGTATTAAAAGATTCCACCAACGCGATACGTAATACCATCCTTAAAAAATTCAAAAGTGAGAAGGTAAACAATTGACAGAAGATAAGAAATTCACTTAATTAAAGTGTTTTCTAAAGAGATAATAGCTTAGCGTAAAATATTCAATTTTTTCAATTCTGAAAAATTAAAAGAGACGTATTATTTGAAATAAAACAATTTATTGTGCTAACAATGATGATTGGTGTGCACAAAATTGAGTTGTTGAAAATCAAAAATATAATTTAATGATGTTCCTTGACCAACTCACTCTCTCCTGAGTATAGCACGGGGAATAAACGTGGAGAGACATGAGGAGTATATAGAAAATGAGTTATAAAGTTGCAATTGTCGGCGCAACAGGAAATGTTGGTCGTGAAATGCTTACAATTTTAGAAGAACGTGGTTTTCCTGCGCATGAAATTGTCCCTCTAGCATCACGACGCTCATTAGGACAAGAAGTTTCTTATGGAGACAAAACTTTAAAAGTAAAAGCACTGGATACTTACGATTTTTCTGACACAGATTTTTGTCTTATGTCTGCGGGAGGGAGCATTTCCAAAGAATACGCCCCTAAAATTGCTGCTGCCGGCTGTGTCGTCATCGATAATTCCTCCACGTGGCGCTATGATGCCAATGTTCCGTTGATAGTCCCTGAAGTCAATGGCGAAGCTATAAATGCCTTTTCTAAGCGTAATATTATAGCAAATCCTAATTGTTCAACAATTCAACTGGTCTTAGCTTTAAAACCTCTCCATGATGCTGCAATCATTAAACGTGTTGTTGTCTCTACATATCAGTCTGTTTCTGGAGCTGGTAAAGAAGGAATGGACGAACTTTTCGAACAATCACGCGCAGTTTTTGTTGCAGACCCAATTACATCAAAAAAATTCACTAAACGCATTGCCTTTAATGTCATTCCTCATATTGATGTTTTCATGGAAGATGGTTATACAAAAGAAGAATGGAAAATGACGGTTGAGACGAAGAAAATTCTCGATCCGAAAATTAAATTAACAGCCACTGCTGTTCGGGTCCCTGTCTTTATCGGTCATGCCGAAGCCGTCCATGTTGAATTTGAAAAACCACTAAGCGCATCTGAAGCACAAGCGCTCTTCCGCGATGCACCAGGCTGTCAGCTTATCGATAAACACGAAGATGGTGGTTATACCACACCTTATGAAGGTACCGGAGAAGATGATACCTTTATTAGCCGTGTTCGTGAAGATATCACCGTTGAAAATGGTTTAGCTTTCTGGGTTGTCGCCGATAATTTAAGAAAAGGAGCAGCATTGAATGCCGTTCAAATTGCTGAATTGCTCATTTCTCGTAATTTGATAAAGCCTAAGTCCGCAAATTAACGCCCTATCCGAAGGACAAAGAGCCCCTAGCCGGTCTGTCAAAAATCCGGCTTCTCTTCAGTATAACCTTTCCCAACTGAGGATTCATATCACCATCCTAAAGAACTGTAATCCAAGGTATTATCAAATTTTACTCTGAATATCCTTGAATGCCTCGCCACCTTAAGTTAAGCATTGCCCCTTAATGACCATTTTACGCTACAATAGGATCAGCAGCATAAGCATTGTTTGCTTCATGCTGCTGATCCTATTTGTCATTCCGGTTATGAAATTAACTTTACCCTTATCGAGCAGGATAGGTCACGACACGGTAACGCGTTTCATTACGTTCAAAATTTTTGTAATTGACATTATCAGGAAAGGATGGATTATAAGCACTCACGTGATTTACAGAAACGCCTTGTGCTTTTTGCGACGGATTTAAAATTGTTCGTTCATCCCTTTTTTTAACACCTGTAGAATCGATAATCATATCTGTTCTGTATAGTTTTTGCATATTTTTCCGTGTTTTTTGAATCGCCGGAAGAGCTTTAAAGTCGAAAACAGCCTGTTTTACTTTTTCTTTTGGCGGTTTTACCATGGATTTTGATTTTGCTGGCATCTTTTTAAAAGCAATGGTAGGAACATCGTTAACATTGACGTAACGTGCAGATGCCCAACCAACTTTTCCATGATAACCAAGAGAACACCAAGTTTTATTGGATAGGCAGCCATAAATTTGCACTTTTGCTCCCATTGGAACCATTGCGATAACTTTATAAGCTGTCGCAGGGCCTGTGCGTAAAGATACCTGACCTGATGCAACACGAGCAACTGTTCCTGTAATGGTTCCAGCTTGTGCGTGAAAAGCAGTCACAGCCACCCCTGACGCTCCTAAAGCCCATAAAGTCATCATTGTTGATAAAAATTTCTTTCTTAACATTATTTTTCTTCCTCTCTTAAAACGTATGAAGGGCAAAAATTCGCCTTTGCAAAAATTTGCCGCGTTTAAATCCAATGATCAGCAACCTTTATTCCCCCCCCAAAAAAACCACAACATTGCAACAAAATTTCTCTTTATCGCCTACACGAACACGGCCTTTTGATCTTGATTGCGCAGTATGTTCTTCATGAATTTACGGCTAAAGCATCATCTGATTGTCGGGTTCTTCAACCAATTGTCCCTTACAGAAGTTTTTAAAGGGGCATTGGTTCCCTCAACAAATGATTGCAATAAAAGAATTAATTATTTGAATTTCAGAGAATTTCTATGAACAAATGATGATCAGCCCCCAAAACAACTAAAATAGAAGGAAAAATAATACTCTTTTAAAAATAAAAGTGATTGAATATTCTCTAAAGCTTGTATAACTTTAAATCTGCCTAAAAAGATACAGAGTATATTGAAACTTCCCTCAAAAAATTTCTCGAAAAAGAAAGTTAAAAGCATATGACATTAAAAAATTTTTCTCGTAGTCGGATTATAGGATTATTCCTCTCTCTCTTTGCACTTTTTTTGTCTACTGCTTTTTCCATGGCCGCAGACAAAACAAAAATCAAACTTGGTATTATGGAAGGGCGGGATGCGATTATTTGGAAAACTGCTGCTGAACAGGCTAAACAAGCCGGTTTAGATATTGAACTCGTTTATTTTTCTGATTACGCTTTGCCTAATGATGCTGTTAACGCAGGAGAGATCGATGCGAATGCTTTTCAGCACGCCCCTTATCTTAATGAACAAATGAAACAACGTGGCTATAAACTTTCAATTGTCGGCTATACATTTATTGCTCCAATCGGTGTTTACTCACACAAAATAAAAGACTTAAAAGATCTTCGTGATGGTGCTCATGTTGGTATTCCGAACGACCCATCTAATGGTGGAAGAGCCTTACTTCTTCTCAATTCTTTAGGTCTCATTAAGTTAAAAGATCCTCATAATATTCTTGCATCTCCACTTGATATTATCGAAAATCCTAAAAACCTGCAAATTCGTGAGCTCGATGCTGGTATGTTAGGACGAGCTATTGACGATTTTGACCTTGCAATTATAAACACAAACTGGGCTATTGTTTCCGGATTAAACTTCGAAAAAGATGTAGTCGCATGGGAGAGTGCAAAAAATAATCCTTATGATAATATCATCGTTGTACGCACGAGCGAAAAAGATGAGCCATGGGTTAAAAAATTAGTTGCCGCTTACAATAACGATCTTATCCGTGCAAAAATCAAAGAGATTTTTGGCAATACCGCCCAAACATCTTGGTAATTGTGCCAAATATCCGAGTAATTGTGAATGAAAAAACCTACTCTTATCTCCTTAAAAAACATCAGCCGTTGTTTTAACAAAACAGCTAGTGTTCCGGTAATTAATAATCTCTCTTTAAATATCCATGCTGGTGAAATCCTTGGCATTATTGGGCGCAGTGGAGCAGGAAAATCAACACTTATTCGCTGTTTAAATGGGTTAGAGAAGATTGATGCAGGGTCCATTTTTTTTGAAGGTGTTGATATTTCCAATCTATCAGAGATAGAATGGGCGCCTTACCGTCAACGAATTGGGATGATTTTTCAACATTTCAATCTTCTCTCATCGCAGAATATTCTTGATAACATTGCATTGCCGCTTAAATTAAGTGGTGTAAGTAAAAAACAACGCCACAAACGTGCCCTTGAACTGATTGAATTGGTTGGGTTATCTGGGAAAGAATATTGCTATCCGGCACAATTGTCAGGAGGGCAAAAACAACGCGTTGGCATTGCACGCGCTCTTGCTGCTAATCCTAAAATATTGTTATCAGATGAAGCCACCTCTGCTCTTGATCCTGAAACAACACAATCTATTCTAGAGCTCCTTGCTGATATTAATAAACACCTCAATCTCACGATTGTGCTCATCACCCATGAAATGGAAGTTGTGCGCACCATAGCGCATCGCGTTGTTGTTCTTAATCAGGGAAACATTGTAGAGGAAGGACGTGTGAAAGACATCTTTACATCACCGCAAGACGATACAACCATAGCCATGCTCAAGCTTGTAACCCCGCAACTTCCTGAAAAATTTGCGAAAAATCTCAAACCAATCGGACGAGAAGCTGTCATTGAAATTAATATTGCCGGTGAAATTGCCCAGCAGCCTTTTCTTCATCTTCTAGAAAATGAGAGTGGTTTAAAAGCACGTATTTTGCATGGTGGCATTGATACAGTTCAAGATGAAACCATCGGGAGACTCTTCTTGGCTCTTCCTGGAGAAGATAAAGAAGCTTTAGAAAAAGCTGTTCAATGGTTAACGAAAAAAGGACGATATTGTGAGGTCTTAGGCTATGTTTAATGTTCTGTCTCATGAACTTCCCCAAGCTGTTATTGATACAATATTGATGACACTTAGTGCTTCTGTTATGGCATTTATTATAGGGCTTCCCCTTGGTCTTCTTCTTCACACAACAGCACGCGGAGGGATTTTTTCCTCATCTCTCATCAATCGCCCTTTAAGCATGATCATTGACAGTATTCGTGCCATTCCCTTTATCATTCTTGCATTTTATCTTCTTCCCGTTACGCGTATCGTTGTAGGAAGAGGGATAGGAATGCCTGCTGTAATTTTTATACTAACCATTTCAGCTATCCCTTTTTATGCTCGCATGGCGGAACTCTCTTTTAAAACCGTTGAAAACGGTCTCATTGAAGCAATCCGCTCGATGGGTGCAAGTCGTCTTCAAATTATCAGACATGTCCTTATTCCTGAAGCTCTCCCTAGCCTGATTACAGGTTTTACAGTCATGGTCATTTCTCTTATAGGAGCCACCTCACTTGCTGGATATCTTGGTGGAGGCGGTTTAGGGGATATGGCAATCCGCTATGGCTACCAACGCTACAATACCTTCATCATGACCATCGTCATCATCCTTTTGATCGTGCTTAATATTACAACCCAATGGACTTCTGATAAAATCGTACAAAAACTTGATAAAACAAAACATTAAAAGACTTAGAATTTCACATGCCAATACCATCATCCTCTTTGCCACTTTCCAAGTGCAACAACCCTTGCCTATCAAAAACACTCATAAGAGATTAGGAACTTTTTTCTTAAACAGTTTTTATCTCTCCCCATCCGTTTGTAACATGAAAGAAAATAGTTTTAATGGCTTTAATATAAAAGGGGATAAAATAAGAGATCTCACAGTATGTGAGACTCTCTTTAAATTAAGACATTGGTCACGACCTTTCCCAACCTTAGATAACACATTGAATTTATAATAATAATATGGCGTTATTCATATTGAATGAGAACTCTAAATACCGTAAGATCCTCTCATTCCCAATTTGTTCCATATAGAATCAACCAAAACCTCTCGCTTGCACGTTACAAGCGGGAAGAGCCGTGTGAGTAAAAACTATACAAGAAAGAAAGGCATGCCTCTTATGAATTATCTCAAGCGCCAAGACCTGTCTTAACATTGGCGGCTAGCATATAATATGATGGTGTCGACTTTCTTCTTCACAAGCATCAAGATAGGGGTGCTCAATGGCTTTATCGTTATACTATTCATAGGCGCCATTGCGAAATAGGTGTGACGAGCGTTGAAGATGTTGCTTTAAAATAAGCCCGTGAATTGGCAACGCAAGTATATTCCATTTGAAGCGTTCTGTTTTACGTGATGGGTATGATCCCATTAAAGAACGCTATAAACAAAAGCGTGAAGCAATGCACTATCTTCATTAGGAAACTCCTCTTCAAAATGATCTAGGAAAGATAGCAACCCGCTATGGCTATCAACGCTATGATAGCTCCAGCATATCTATCATTCTATAGATTATTCTCAATATCATCATTGAAGAAACTTCTAATAGAATTAGTATAAAAATTTTATAAAATAAAACACTCAAATAATCTAGATATTGGAAGGTTTTTCTTCCACAACAGCAACAATAAGCCATTGAGCTGTAAGAGCTGGTTTTTTTAACTTTTCAATTTCCACCGTAACCCCATAATGGAAAACCACTCGACCAGAAGGGCGAATTTCTACGTCTTCTAACACAAAACGCGCACGTATCCGTACCCCTGTTTTCACAGGACTCATGAAGCGTACTTTATCGAAACCATAATTAATCCCCATTGTGCTCCCTTCCAACTCTGGAAGAGCTTCATAAGCGAGCGTAGACAAAAGCGATAATGTTAAAAAACCATGAGCAATCGTGCCGCCAAAAGGTGTTTTTTTAGCCTTTTCCTCATCAACGTGTATCCATTGATGATCATCTGTAGCACATGCAAACTGATTAATCATATCCTGTGTAACAAGACGCCACTCCGATAATCCCACTTCTTTCCCAATAAAACTGGTGACATCTTGTACTGTTATTTTTTGCTGCATAACGCTATTCCTATTTTATTTGATAAAAAAACCACCCCTCTTGCTTTTATAAAATCCATTGATTAGAGCATCAAGAATAAAAGATTAATTGTCTTAAAAACAAATGCACCTTATGAATGAGAAAAGTTCTTTAGCAGAATAGTTTTCAAATAGGAAAAAAGAATGGCAAGCAATGTGAACCTAACAGGTTTAGCGCATGATTTGAAACAACGTGCAGAAAACCATCCCCCCATCCGTATTGGACTGATTGGTTGTGGTGAAATGGGCACAGATTTATTATCAAGTATTGCGCATATGGATGGTATAACAGTCGCTGCTGTAGCCACGAGGACACCGTCACGTATTTTTGATGCCGCTACACTAGCCTATGGCGAGGATGGACATGTCTGTGAAGTTGAAAATACTTATGCTCTCACGCAAAGCATTGAAAAAAATTTGATTGCAGCAACAGATGATATTAACCTTGTTTTGCGTCATGAACAAATTGATATTATCGTTGATGCAACAGGCTATCCCGAAGCAGGAGCAGAAATTGGTATCAAAGCGCTTAAGAATAACAAACATCTTGTCATGATGAATGTTGAAGCAGATGTTACAATTGGCGCTTATCTCAAACATGAAGCAGAAAAACGAGGGCTCATTTATACACTTGGTGCCGGCGATGAACCTACTTCTTGTATGGAACTCATAGAATTTGTTTCAGCCCTTGGACATAAGATTGTTGCAGCGGGTAAAGGAAAAAATAATCCTCTACTCTTTGATGCTACACCTGACGCTTACGAAGAAGAAGCATTTCGGCGTAATATGAATGTGCGCATGTTGGTTGAATTTATTGATGGTTCTAAAACGATGGTTGAAATGGCAGCCATTTCCAATGCCACCGGACTTCTCCCCGATTGCCCAGGAATGCATGGACCACGAGCAGCACTACAAGATTTAAACAAAGTGCTTATTCCAAAACAAGATGGGGGCATTTTACAGCAATATGGTGTTGTAGATTATTCAATAGGTCAAGGTGTTTCACCAGGTGTCTTTGTCATTGCCGAAATAGCACACCCACGTTTACGCGAACGTATGGAAGATTTAAAAATTGGTCAGGGGCCTTACTTCACCTTTCATCGCCCCTATCATTTAACAGCAATGGAAGTTCCCCTCACCTGCGCACGTATTATGCTTTATGGCAAAAAAGATATGGTCCCTCTTAGCCATCCTGTAGTAGAAGTCTGTGCTGTTGCTAAAAAAGATTTACATCCAGGTGATCAGCTAGACTTTATCGGTCTTTATACTTATCGTGCTTGGATAATGAACATTTCAGAAGCACGCGCTCACCACGCCATTCCTTGTGGTCTTTTAGAAAAAGCAACAGTAACAGCTGCAATTAAAAAAAACGAACTCATTACAGTACATAATACTGCTATTCGTGAAGATCAATGGATTGCACGTCTTCGTGCTAAACAAGACCTTTTACTTCATTGCCCTTCTTCCGCTAAACTATAAACACTCCTGAATTACCTTACTTAACAGTATCCTTCCCTTAGGCAACAGAATAACCCAGAATACACTTCTATCGCAAATACAAGTTTATGTTTTAATAAAAGCATTTTCCAACGATGCACATCACCACTTCCCTCTCACAATATGTCCGGTAAATGCGACAGTATAAACCACCCCATGAGATGGCATAAGATTCATTGTGTATTACTATCTTTACTCTATGAAGATACAAACCAGCACCATCATTTATTTGCCAATAGTACAACAGTCCTTGAACCTTAGAGATAATTCATAAGAAGAATTTTTACTCTTTTTTTAATAATTTTGTCCATACACGAACACAACTTGTTATACATAAAAATACTTTTGATGGATTTAACATAAACAAATTTAAAATGATAAATAATAATTTCTCATTTTTCTTATTGCATGAGAGCCATGGATATAGGGATATTTTTTATTTTATCCCCTTATGAAAGATAAAAAAATTTAAAAAGGATAAAATATACCTTTGATGAATAATCTTCATATGAGAAAAGGCAGACAATATTAAATACTGATAAAGATAGTAATTATACTAACCTTATTACTAGAATAATAATCATAAACTGTAAAAAAATCAGGTTACACTAATTTGTAAAAAAAAACATAAATGTAGGATCTTGAACTTTAATAATGTTAATAAAAGCTACATTTAGTATTAAGAGTAGTAATTTTATTATCTATTGCAGTATAAATAATTTAAAATATTTATTTTTTTAAATAATGAAGTGAACAAAAAAATCCTCGACTCTGTCGATGAGCTTTCTACTAAAGTGTAATGAATATTCCAAAAAGAGATACAACAGCACCTAATACATCCCCAATACATAAAGAAGCAAGAAGTGATAAAATACCTATTCCCCCCCAAAAGGCTGAACCTGAAAAGGCAGCAGCTTTTTCAGCTTTCCCTAAAGCAATAACATCTTGTTTCTCAACGCCTTGAATAATAACTCTATCCACAGCTTTAATAGCTACATTTTTTTCTAGTGTAGGAATAGTAATTGCTATTCTCTCTTGAACTTTATTTTTTACAAAACTTGCATTTCCCTCTATAGTTTGTACAAAAAAAAGAATAAATAGTGTAAAAGTAAATGAACATACACGATTTTTAAATATTTTAAACATAGCTTTCTTTGCTCCTCTTTTTCTTCACTGAAAAAATGAAAGAATATTCACATATATAAAAACCAAAACTTATATTTAATCATTTATATAATTACACATAATAAAATATTATATGTAATTTTATTATTATAATATAACACATTATGTATTACATGTAAATATAAAAAAACAATAAATGATAAAAATAATTTATTCCTTTTACACCATAATAAATCAAGATACTAATAGTAATATTATTTTGTCATTTTTATTGCTATAATTAAAAATAATAATAATTTGTTAAATTTCTTATTATAATAAATATTACGAAACAAATTAATTTTAAAAAAAATTATATAATAGATCTTTTATAAATAATTTGAAATGTAATTAACTTTAAAGAACTATAAAATTTAAAACTGCCAATATAATGATATATTATTGTCTATTATTTCAATAAACATAAAAATGAAATAGTCCTTAATGGATTTTTATTATATCACTTATCAGTAATATTGAAAAATAAATTTGATAGCGAATAAAAACTTGATCTAAAAAAATCTATCCTAATAAAACAACCTTAAAATAGTGTACTCATTTTCTATAAAATAGGTATAAAAATGTAAAAAAGCAATTAAGATCTCTATTTTAAAATGGAAAAGACATTAATAAAATGATTCTCAACTTTTACTGATATATAAAGAAAACAATATCGCATAGCATCTTCAAAGAGGTAATTCAGCCCCCTTTATCTCATACAGAATAAAGAACACAAAATATTGACTTTCAAACCTAACAAAAAAAACGCATAAAATAAGTAAATCTATCAGATTTACAAAAATATTATAAGCAATACTAGAGCTCCAACAAACTACCTAAAATTAAATAAAAAGAGAGTCATGAAAAATGAAATAATCCCCAAAATACTGAAAAACAACTTTCTTTCTTAATTTTCATAAAAGTTATTCCATATTTTTCGTCAATATTGTAGAGCGCAGCCTTATTTATATTTTGAGTAATTATATTTACTCTGTATTAGTAAAAAATAATTCTCTTTGAAACAAATTTTTGGCAATATTCACATAACTGTCTGCAATTTGTGCAAAATAAATAATAATAATAAAGAATTAATCAAATGCTTGAAATAAAAGGAATATATAAAATTACTAAAAAATCACATTTTTAATAAATAATGAAAATATTTTTTATTATTTGATGTATAATCATTTAATATGTATGAATATTTACTTATTAAAAATGAGAATATACATCATAAATAATTACAAAAGATAACTATCTTGAGAAAGTTTGCCTAATATTACAGAAAAATTGCGTTGGCTTTGCTCAATAAAAGTTTCTCTATTTTTAACAAAGCTCTCATTTTTATGAATCCATATGTGATGTAAAAAGACGCCTATTTGCGTTTCTCTTATAGATAGATTAAATAATGACAGCACCTTCGATCACTTTGTCTATGTTAACTTCTCTTTTAGGCAATAATTTATGGTATCTAACAGGCCTTTTCTCGCTCTTTTACCTTTGGGCGCACACGAATATCACGGAGAGCACCTTCCTTTCGAAACCGACTGGATTATAGCTGAAGCTTTTGCAAAAGCCCTCACTTTACAAACAAAAGAGCAGTTTCATATCGCACTTTTACCGGTTGAAAAGATTGGCTATTCTATAGAACATATGGATGTTACAGGTACACAAACCCTTACCTTTTCTGATGCGATTAAGCGATGGATAAAGATTGGTGAAAACTGTTATCACAAAGGGATCAACCGTCTTCTTCTTCTCAATGCTCACGGAGGAAATTCACCTTTAATGAGCATTGTTATAACCGAATTACGAAGGCGCCTTTCCATGCTCGCTGTAGCAACAAGCTGGAGCCGTTTTGGTTTACCACAAAGTCTCATGGAGCCATCTCAACAACATCTTGATATCCATGGAGGCTTTATCGAAACCTCTCTCATGCTCTATTTAGCACCAGAAAAAGTCCATATGGAAAAGGCAGAAAATTTTCATAATAAACAAGCGGATATGATTGCCAATTATCGGTATTTACGTGCTTATGGTCCTCATGCCTTTGGTTGGACAATGCGAGATCTGAACACGCAAGGTGCAGCAGGAAATGCAAGCAAAGCAACACCACAAGCCGGTGAAGCAATCTTTTCTCATGTTCTGTCTCAGCTTCGTGATTTACTTGATGATATCAATCGATTTAACATAAACACATGGCAATAAAGAACAATAAAAGGTCTCTCCAATGGAAATGACACACCCCAAAAAACTTCCCGTTACGGTTCTCACAGGCTATCTTGGTGCTGGAAAAACCACCCTTCTCAATCGCATTCTCAATGAAAATCATGGCAAACGTTATGCCGTCATTGTCAATGAATTTGGTGAAATTGGTATTGATAATGACCTGATCATTGAATCAGACGAAGAAATTTATGAAATGAATAATGGCTGTGTTTGCTGCACCGTACGTGGTGATCTCATTCGCATACTAGAAAGTCTGATGCAACGTTCTCATCGATTTGATGCGATCATTATAGAAACGACAGGGCTTGCTGATCCCGTCCCCGTAGCACAGACCTTTTTCATGGATGATACTATCCATGAAAAAACAGCTCTCGACAGTGTCATAGCAGTCGTTGATGCAAAGCATTTTCCCTCTCAATTAAAAACAAGTCGTGAAGCTGAAGACCAAATTGCTTTCGCGGATATTATTCTTTTAAATAAGATTGATCTTGTCACCCAACAAGAACGCAGCCATGCTGAATCCCTTATTCTGGCCATTAATCCTCGCGCTATACTCTATACAACACAGCGCACCAATATCCCTCTTGAGTCACTCCTTAATCGTGGTTTTTTTGATCTCCAACGGACTCTCGATCATGAACATACACACCAACATGCCAACCATGTGTGCGGTCCCGATTGTCATCATGACCATCATCACGCATCCACCATTCATGATATTACCATCACTTCTGTAAGTTTAAAAACAGATGCTCTGCAACCAGAAAAGTTTTTCCCTTGGATCCAGCAGGTTACACAGCAACAAGGGCCTGATATCTTGCGTCTTAAAGGCATTATCGCCTTTCAAGGAGACGATGATCGTTACGTCATTCAAGGGATACATATGCTTCTTGAAGGACAACATCAACGCCCATGGCGTGAAGATGAAAAACGAGAAAGCCGCCTTGTCTTTATAGGACGCTCTCTTGATGCTGAAAAATTAAAAACTGGTTTTGAAAATTGCGCATAAGTGAGTGATAATGCCAAACATTACCCATTATGATCTCAAAAGTTACTGCCTTTCCTGCGGTTTTATAGGCAATAAACCAGCCTTTGTTTCCGTAGAAGGTCTCATTGTTTTTTTTAATCCAACCCCACAAATCGTTGAAGTTCACCAAGGAATAATTTCAAGCCATTTTTCCCATGACAATACCGCGATCATCACCGGTGGAGAAGATGGAAAAGTCTGTCAAACAACCGCAGCAGATCACACGGAATTGTTAAGCCAAAAAGAACGCAAATGGATAAACAACGTTGCTTTTGGTCCACAAAAAGCTTTTGCTTTTTCCTCTTCACGCCTCGCATTTGCGCATAGTGGAAAAGAACGACAAGAGCTCACACATGAACGCAGTGTAGAAGGCCTTGCTTTTGCCCCAAAAGGTTTGCGACTTGCCGTTGCCCATTACAATGGAGTCACTCTTCATTGGCTATCAACGCAAATATCTCCCACCACATTGGTATGGAAAGGAGCTCATTGTGGTGTCACCTTTTCACCAGACAACCGCTATGTCATTTCCACCATGCAAGAAAACGCCTTGCATGGCTGGCGTCTCACTGATAATCAGCATCTCCACATGAGTGGCTACCCAAGCAAAGTAAAAAGCTGGTCTTGGAGCGCAAAAGGAAAATGGCTAGCAACATCAGGTGCCTCTGCCGCAATTGTTTGGCCCTTGCATACAAAAGATGGCCCCATAGGAAAAACACCACTAGAACTAGGCACACGAGCAAATGCACTTGTTAGCACCGTTTCATGCCACCCAAACAAAGAAATTGTAGCAATAGGCTTCAATGATGGAATGATTTTAGCGGCACATTTTCATGATGGAAAAGAAGTCCTTCTAAAAGGTTGTGGGAAAAGCGCTATCTCAGCACTTAACTGGGATCAAGCAGGGCAAAACCTCTCCTTCGGTAGCGAAAATGGTGAATGTGGTATAATCAATATCACTGATTAAATTACACCGACAAGCGCAATTATCGCCGATAAAAAATGCCCACACAATCCTCCAGAAATCTTATCCCCGTGCATCTCCAGAGCTCTCAGAAATCCTATCTCCCTAATCTCCCCCCCAAAAATCTCCTAAAATCTTCGTAATCATTAAATCTTCCCTCTTCCTTTTCTCCCCCCCTTTAGACAAGAAAATACCTTAAACATGTTTTTTGATCTTTTAACATTGCTACCCCCATACAAGAATAAAAACATCATCCTCAAGACCGTCCCCCATCTCCCTATAAACATCTATATAGGCTACATACTTCCACAAAAGCATTTTTCTTAAAAATTCGGCAAAAAATAGCTGATATCATCATTAAAACAACGATTTATTCCTACGATCAGAAGAAGGGAATTCAACACTATTTTCCTAAATAAAAAATTTTTTGATTTCCCCTTCTAAAGGGCAAAGTTTCCTACGAGCAGCCTTCTACACTTCAGTTTCTTACCTAGAAAATTCCATCTAATAATCATTTCATGGAGCTTCTATTACCGCCCTCTGTTATGGTATCTCCTTCATCTCCGGATTCTGTTCCTTCTCCTTCTGTCCCTGTCGAACCAAAGCCTTCTGAGTCCTCTGATCCTTTAGATCCTTCATCTAATCTCTCTATACCG
>NZ_JBHIQZ010000015.1:22165-40510 GCF_042196865.1 Bartonella sp. AC130YNZD | reverse complement strand
TTTTTTTAAATAAAATGCCCCAAACAATACCAATAAAATATTAAACAAAAAATCCTATTTCAAGATATTATTGGCAAAATCTGCCTTCATAAAAATAAAACATGAAAACAGCAAGGAGTTCAAAGAGAGCATGGCGCCTTTAAAGTAAAATATAGCACCCCATTGCAATGCATAAAAATAGGAAGTTGCCTAGGAATGAGTTAATCACAATAACGCTTGTTTTATGCTACTTTAATAGGGAAAATTTTCTGCGCAGATACGATTTATAAAGACATTGCTGTATAAAGAGAATCGCATGATCTGTAATTTGTAAAAAGAATCAAATTCCTGTAGAAGCATGCTAAGCTATCTATCTAGCTTTCTTTATTTAATATTGAAAAGTACTCTTATAAATCTATGTGGGATAACGAACAACAAAAAAACGATCCTGGACAAGATCCTGCTCTTGTCGTCAAGCGTTTGCGGCCTGCGCACCGACAGGTCTCTGCTCGTTGGCTTACGGGAACCATTCTGACAGGAATCACTTCCTGCATTCTTATGGGGATTGCACTTTTTACGGCTCTTGATGAACAACAGCGATTGGTAACACCGCCACAATGGTTTACGCAAGAAAACCTATCAGAATCACAAGACCCTGAGGCCAATGGCTATAAAGGTGATCGTATTTCTCCCACCCATGCACGGCAAAGCTTTGACAGAAAACGTCAATTTGAACTATCGATTCTACAAAAAAAAGGCGATGAAAAAGTCATTCAAACACAACATTTTGAATGGATTCGTATGGCTTTAGCCGAAAATCGCCCCCAGAAATATAGTTATCCAAAATTTGATTCTTTAAGCATTCTTGCCAGTGATTCTAAAAATCAAAATATCGTACCACAAGAAGATTCTGGGCAGATTTACGGTGCAAAGGTTGAAACAAAACTCACCTTACGCAGCTATGATTTTAAGGTAAATCAATTCGATTTTGATGACAGCGACACATTGACAGATGAAGAGGCACAACAAGAAGTGCAAAAAGCTGGATTTACTTTAGAAAAGAGCTCCGAACTTCTTTCAGTTCTCACATTGATTGATCCTTTAAAATTAGAAGATGTATCCTCCCCTTCCCAAAGCACAGAATCCCCTGAAGTTCGAATCGTTCAAGAAAATGTAACCGTTTCTCCTCAAAGTCACCGTATCGATCTGACGAAAAACTATGTTGAAGATATTATTCCTATTCGTAAAAAACAAACGATAGCCGATGCTTTCAAAAAAACCAGTTATACAAAAAAGCAAATTGACCAGGTTGTAAAAACGCTAGAAAAAATAAGCCTTTCCGATTCCCTTAAAGAGGGAAGCCTTTTACGCATTGGTATCGTGACACAAGCTGGTGAAGAAGATCATCTCGTACGCGCAAGTATCTATCAAGGGATGCATCATATTCTCACCATTGCCCTGAATGATAAAGGCCAATTCATTGAAAGCACAGAGCCTAAAATGTCTAAAGCTCTTAAAACGGCTTTTCAAAATGGTATTCCGCATTCTTATATCAATAGTGCGCAATTACCAACAGCTTATGATGCACTCTATAGTGCTTTGCTAAGCCATAATATATCACAATCTCTCTCTCATCGTCTTATTCGTCTGCTTGCCACCAATATTGACATGAAAAGTCCGATAACCCCCAATGATCAAATCGAAATATTTTATGCCGTACCACAAAGCGATAAAGAAAACGAAAACGGTAAAAAGAATTTGAAAGCCAAAGAACCCTCCAAAAACGCTGATCCAGAAATTCGTTATATTAGTGCAACTTTTGGGAATACAACTTATAAATATTACCGTTATCAATTAAAAGATGGAAGCGTTGATTATTATGATTCTGAAGGGAAAAGTTCAAAGCCTTTCTTGCTGCGCAAACCCACACCAAATGGCATTTTTGGCTCTCCCTTTGGTCCACGCAAACATCCTATTTTAGGCTATGTGCGCATGCATACAGGAGTTGATTGGGTTGCTCCTAAAGGATCACCCATTATTGCTGTAGGAGATGGTATTGTTACAAGAGTAGGTGTAACAGGTGGCTATGGAAATCACACAGAAATTCAACATGCCAATGGATATGTCAGCAGTTATTCACACCAAAGCCGTTATGCACCAGACATCAAACCAGGCGTGAAAGTACGACAAGGACAAATCATTGGGTATGTTGGAACAACAGGAATGGCAACCGGTCCCCATTGTCATTTTGAAATCATTGTCAATGGCGTCAAAGTTGATCCCATGCGCATTCGTATACCGGATAGCAAAGCCTTAACCAATCAAGACCTACAAACATTCCTACAAGAAAAAAACAATATTGATGCCTTGATCAACAGCCCGATAACCTCCTCCGAAGAAACTTAAAGCATGAAAGCATCTGCATTTTTACGACTCAAAACATCTAAAAATATGCTTTAGCGCTTATTTTTCTTAAAGAGATTTCCGCACTTTAAATATCTATAAAGAATTTGCCGAAAGATGCCACCACCCAAGGTCGCATCACAATGATTAAAAATAAAACGCCCTCCCCTTTTCAGGTTTACGCACAATAGAAAAGTGAAAAATATGAAACCCCAAAAGGCTAACTCTTTATTGTTTATTTTATCAAAACGATAGCCCGTCCTTATTTGTCATGCAATAAAATCTCAAATCAAAGGTGAGTTTTTCTAAAGAACGAAGATTCTAAAATCCATATCATTCTATAAACAACCCGACTTCTTGTTGAATAGATTCCACTTGTTGAATGCTTATGCTGTTCATAGCCATAAAGAACGGTGTTTCATAAACTTTCTGAGCAAGTTATCCTTGAGAATATTTGTTACACACTTTTACAAAAATACCCTATATTTAAAGTTTCACATGCCTTACAAAAAAATAACAAAACTTGAAAAAACAATCTTTTTGCAAAGCAATAGAGCTTACGATTGGCTTAAAGGAGCACTTATTCAAAATAAATTTAAATTTTAACTTAAGCACTTCAAAGCTCTAAGAAAGGAGAACTTTGAAAGCCGATCATCGGAGTCAACAAAGCAAAAAAACAACAAGAAAGAAAATCAAACATACACCAAAAGATAAAGAAGCAAAGTTGTTTCTCTTGAAGGCAATTGACAATCTGATATGAATGGTGCTGTGTTCGCGCTACTGAAGCCGTATTTTTCCTTCTTCTTGTGAAAAGATGCCCTCCCCATACCTTCACGATGAATCAAAGGCAGCATGCCACTGGCAAAGAGAAAATTTACCCTTTTAAAAAATCAGTCAGAGCTTTTTTTTGAACTATTCATGCTAAGTTTTGGCAAAGGAATGACAATCTTTGTACCTCCTAAAGCAGAAGTTTCAAATAGAGGTTTTTCACCAAATTGCATACAGAGCTGTTCCACGACCACACGACCAAGTCCTGTTTTTTGTTTTAAAGTTTGGCTTTTCATTCCCACGCCATCATCTTCTACAATGAGCATCAATTGTCCATCTTTCTGGGGACCAAAGGAGATATAAATATGACCCGACCGTTGATTAGGAAAGGCATGTTTTAAGGAATTTGTCAGCAGTTCACCAAGGATAATTCCAAGTGTTGTCGCATCTCTTGAAGACAGGCGACAATCTTTAAAGTTTGTGTGAATGGCGATGTTTTCACGCAATTCAAAAGGGACTGCCAATTCGACATCATGCACAACAGAACTGAGAAACTCTGCCAAAAAAGTCGTTTCCATATCATCACTTAAGCGCAAACGACGATGTGCTGTAGAAATTGTCTGAATACGATCACGCGCAGCTCCTAAAACAGAACGTACCTCTTCATTTTTGCTCCGGTTTAACTGGAGTCCCAGCAAAGAAGACACCGTCCCAAGAGAATTGCCAATGCGATGGCTTGCATCCTGCAATAATATTTCAACCCGTTGGCGTTCTTTTTCAGCGTGATTGCGTGCTCTTTCTAATTCTTGTGTTCGTTCTTTCACGCGGGCTTCCAGAGCGATATTTTCGCTATGAAGCAGCAATTGATACAGTTTTAAAGAGCGCACATCACGATGAAAACGATTAATAACAAAATAGGCAGAAATAAAGGTACTCACAACGGAAACAATAGCTGCCAATGTCAAAGCAGCCCGCATCAATGCGATACCCTCACGCTGTTTTTGTCGCACCACATCATCCCCATTAATAAAGCTTGTCATCAATTGAGCTAAACGTGCCACAGGAATCTTTGATACTTCAAAAGAGGCAGCATGAGAAGGTTGTTCAGGAATCGCATCAAGAGCATGCATATGGGCATTCATAAAGGCTTTTCGTGCTTCAACCTCTTTTTTAAAAGCCGTAAACCATTCATCCCATTGTGGATGCGCATAAACAATAAGTGCGATATAATCGAGAATATCCCCTAACTCCCGCTCTGCATTTTCAAAACGTATTTTATCTTCCGCCTTGCGCGTTTTTGCATAGCTGCGATCAGCAACAGCCATATCAATCAAGCTAATAAGGACCAAATCAGCCTGTTCGCGTAATTCTGAACTTGTATTCAACTGTGCAACTTCTCGATTAACAGCATTTGAAAGCAACATAATAAAAACCGATGCCAAAAGAGCCATAACAAGAGAAACAACAATCGCAACCCACCGCCAGCGTGATATCGTTGCATCAGAAGAAGGCATTTGAGGCATCAAATTTGTTTTTGTTGTCATAGAATGTCCATTGGCGAACTTGAAAGTCGTCATTTTTCAGCACAAAGGAAGGCAACCTTATGGAACATAAAACCTAAAGCCCGTGGGAAAGTTTATACAGGCTTTTCTTGTGTTCCTAAGGATACACGCCAAACACTCTGAATTTCCTCAGATACTGACTTTACTGTAATAGCTATAACGGGAATAAAAAAAACAAGGCTATCCATCATAATTATTATGCTTTTTTAGCCGTTAAATGAACACAATGTACTTCCAGCTGAGTAAGAATCAGGACCATAATCAGACTCACCATCTACTTTAAGAAGTTCTTGTAATCGATTACGCGCCCTGCTCACACGGCTTTTAATGGTTCCAACAGCACAACCACAAATAGCGGCAGCATCTTCATAAGAAAATCCCGATGCACCAATGAGAATAATGGCTTCTCTTTGATCGGCAGAAAGCAAATTTAAGGCTTTTTTGAAATCTTGCAAATCAAGTGATCCATATTGAGCAGGATGAACAGCGACATTTTGAGTAAACACGCCGTCGGTATCTTGAACTTCTCTTCCCTTTTTACGCATTTGACTATAAAATTCATTGCGCAAAATGGTAAAAAGCCAAGCTTTAAGATTAGTTCCCATCTCAAAACTATCTTGCTTAGCCCATGCCTTCATAACAGTATCTTGGACCAAATCTTCGGCTTTATCGTGCTTGCCACTTAAAGAAACAGCAAAAGCTCGTAAAGCCGGCAACACAGAAAGGAGTTCTTGTTTAAAGTTTTTCGCGCACTTTGACATAAAGGATTCAAACCTTTTCCACATTGTTTAAGCCAAATTGTTCTGCGCGCTCCAACTTCTCTAAAAGCTCAAGCAAACACCGTGGCAGTGCTTCTTCTTGAATTTCTATGTAAAATTGACGTAACTTCCGTGCTATTTCGCTATTGACTCCGAGAAGATCATCTCCAATTCTAAATTGTGTAGTGAGATTTTTTTCATCACGGTCGTTCATTTTTCATCCCCCTAATCCATATATTACCATTAGCACCGCGAAGAATTTTTCGCCTTATGGTTGTAAATATAGCTGTCGGTAAAAAGTTCCATACAAATCAAGGAACTTTTTTATCGGTTGAGAATTTCAACCAACAAAATGCTTGAAAGGTCAAAGGAGTTATAAATTATGTCATTATCAACGCGCATTGCCCCGCATCTTCCCTATCTTCGGCGTTTTGCCCGCTCTGTCACCGGTAGCCAATCCTCTGGCGATGCCTATGTTTCAGCGATGTTGGAAGCACTCATTGCCGACATCTCAATTTTTCCCAAAGCATCCACTGACCGAATTGGTACCTATTGGCTTTTTTGCCATCTTTTTGACCAAACCACACCAAACATCCCTGAACCCCTGCCCCAATTTGGTCTTGAACAAAAAACCAGTGCCAAATTATCCTATCTCACGCCCCGTGCACGCCAAGCATTTTTGCTCATTGCCGTTGAAGGATTTCATGAACAAGACGCCAGCGAAATCATGAATCTGGATACGAAAGAATTCCGTAAGCTGCTCAACCAAGCATCCATTGATATTTCTCAACAAATTGCCACTGAAGTAATGATTATTGAAGATGAACCTCTTATTGCACTTGATATTGAGCAAATGGTAGAAAGCCTAGGTCATCATGTTGTAGGAATAGCGCGCACGCGTGATGAAGCTGTCATTATGTATCATAAGAAAAAACCACGGTTGATTTTGGCTGATATTCAATTAGCCGATAACAGTTCAGGGATTGATGCGGTCAACGAGATTTTGAAAAATGACCGTATACCGGTGATTTTCATCACGGCTTTTCCCGAAAGGCTACTGACCGGCGAGCGTCCAGAACCAACTTTTTTAGTGACCAAACCTTTTAACCCTGATATGGTGAAAGCGCTTATTTCCCAAGCTTTATTTTTTCAAGAGAATGCTTCTAAAGCGGCTTAGAACAGGGTAACATCTTAAAATTATGATCGTTACGCCTCTTTCAAAGCCTCCCATGGATAGATCTCATATGAGTGCGCTCATGCAAGCGATTCGTGGTGCTGATATTTGTGTTCTCTATCAGGCAACAAATCTGGTTTATTTATGGGCTGAAAACTTGCCACACCATTTGCACAATAAATGGCGGGTTGGGTGTCGTGACAGCGACTTTTTTTCGCTTGACCTTGCAGACAATATGGAAACCATCAAACTGCAAGTTTTAGCCAGTGGCAAAATGCAAACTGTTGAGGCACGTTTTGAAGATACAAATAAACAAGAGATTTGGTACAAATTTTCTATTGATTGCCACCGCAATGATAACGAAGACATTATTGGGATTATCACCACCGGTGTCAATATTTCCGGCTTACGCCGCCGTGAACAAGTGCTTAAAATCCTTCTTCGCGAGGTCAGTCACCGTTCTAAAAACCTTCTAGCGATCATTCAAAGTATTGCCAGCCAAACCGCCCGCTATACTGAATCTCTTCAGGTTTTTTTACGAAAATTTCAAGGTCGTCTTCATTCTCTTTCTCATTCTCAAGATCTGATCACTGATTCAGATTGGCGCGGTGCTCAATTTCGCGAATTGGTCCAAACGCAGGCTTTAGGCTATTTTATGAAAGAAACAGAACGTTTTTCACTTGAAGGCGTCGATCCTTATCTTTTTCCCAATGCCGCTTTGCATATCGGTTTGGCTTTTCATGAACTGATTGTCAATTCTCTTTCTTTTGGAGCCCTTTCCCAAGAAAAGGGGAGCATCTGTGTACGCTGTGAAATCGAAACAAAACTGAATGGCAAAACGCAACTTATCATCACTTGGCATGAAAATTTTGAATCCGGCATCCCTCCCACAAACAATAAAAAAGCCTGTTTTGGTAGTGCCGTTCTCGAAAAAATCGTTCCCATTTCCGTGAATGGTTCAGCTTCTCTCAAATTGACACAAGAAGGAATTGTCTATTGCCTCTCTGTTCCTGATACTTATTTTGATATTTTTTCTTAAAAGAGCATTTCAAACAATAAACAAGAGAAGTTTCCCCTTTTTTAATAAAATGTCTCATCTGTTTATTAAGCACAAAGATATTTTCCAACCTCTTTAAACTAACCTCTATAGTTCCCCAAAACCTTAACGATGAGAACTAAAAGCCACATAAAATCCATTCCCGCTGTCAATCAACTTCCATCCCTTATATAACCGGCATATTTTAAAACAGAAACCAAAACGATAAAGAGCAAACCGTTTCAGCTTTTATATGCAAAATAAAAGCGAGGCTATTATCCATCTCTTTTTGTGTAATTTTCGCAATGCGTATATAATTTTATTTTGGCAGAATATGAAATTTCAAGGAGTAAAGCTAATATCCATCATCACTCTTCAAATTTACGGGCTTAAAGCCTCCACGACAACGACAATTAATTGATGTAAATTACACATTTTATGCTTTTATTTATCGCATTCTTTAATGGAGATATCCTCTTCAGTTACAATAGGGCATCCTAAAACAGAATACACTTGTGTCCCTCATTCACGCACTTTTTTAATATTTCTCAGCGCATCCACGCTCATTTCAAAACAGTATCTGTAAATAAGATATAATAGCCCCCGTAAAGTGAACCATCAAAACCGCCCCTTGTTACGCCACATCCTTCTTTACCTTCATACCCCTTTTCTCTTCATAAAAGTAGTAGCTGAGCATCATCATACCATTTGTCTCTCATGTTACAAAAGCCATTGACCTTTGAGAGCCTCCATAAGAGGCATTTCAGTCTTTTTTCAAATATTACCCACCAACATAGAGCCCCCACACACACCCTTTTATGACGTGCAAGCCAATGACTTTGATTAATTCCCTATAGAACCCGCATCTCAAAGGGGAACCAAAAAACTGTAAAACCGTTTAATAGTGAAGAAGCCCCTAGGCTGACAAATTGGAGTCCGCGCTGTCAACCTGTCATTTGGAAAATAATTGATGAATCCCCTTGTTTTTATCCTCTTATTAGTTTCATGTACAGATGATTTTAATAGTTGCTATTCGAACAATACAATGGTTAAAATCTATCCCACGGCTCAAGCTTGTGAACAGGACATGGTCCCGTCCACAAAAAAGTTTGCATTTTATGGACAACAAATTTTTGCTCAATGTATAAATGTACACCCCAATTTACATCAACAAGAAGTAAACTTGATCTGGTCTGTAACAAACCATGGAAATTTCCTGCTTAAAAGCCAAAACGTAAAGAACAAGCTGTCTACAGTACACAAAGAAGATATTTTACCAACATCGCTTCCTCTTTTGCATTCTTCTTCCACAAACCTCTTGCACAAAAAACTTTAAAAGCATAAACCCATCAGATCTCAAAAAAATAATCAATGAAAGACATGATGGATAATAAGCGAATGCAACCTTCAAAAGACCATCACACAGAGCAAAATTCTCTGCCTCAAGATCTCCCTTTAGACCCTGCTGTAGAACGAGTAAGAAAAAAACTTATGGGTTTAATGATTATTTCCGTTTTAATAACGCTTTTCCTTATTCTAACTGTACTGTTTTTAATTGTTTATAAAGTGATAAAAACCGGATCAGCGCCAAAACAAACAGAGCTATCTTCCTCTCTCAGCAAAAACCCACACGTTATCCATCATACGCTCTCTCTACCGGAAAAAACACAGATTTTGTCGCAAAGCCTCTCAGAACACAATATTGTACTGAAAGTTTTAACCCCTGATGGACAAACAAAATTTATGATTTACAATTATCACACCGGTGCACTTGTCTCCATTCTTTCTGTTGAAACAACAAAAGAGAGATCGAAGATAATGCCTCATTAAGCAAACTAACATCAATAAGCGCTGACATAGCATCCTTGAAGGTTTAAACATTTTCTGCAAGCCGGCATTATCACACGCTTTGCCAGCGCGTGGGTGTTGCCGATAATCCTTGGCGCTAGAGAGAGTGCATAAGAGCCATTTTTATTCCTTCTTATACAAATTTATCCACACGGGCTCTCCCCCGCTTGCAACGTGCAAGCGAATGTTTTTTGTTGATTCAACATGGAACAAATTTGGAAATGAGAGAATTCTAGGGGTTTAGGGGCTCTCACCTAACATTCAAAACAATGAATTATTATTATAAATCAATGTGATAATCATTAAATATTCACCACACGGGCGACGGCGCGTTTTTTACTGTATCCCTTCACTTAAATCTTGGAAAAGAAGAAACCTTTCTGTCAACGCATTCCCATTTTAAGAAAATGACATCACTTGGGAAAAGCTAATGAACGTGCAAGAAATACCTCTTCTTGAGTGCAAAAATTCAACATATTAATTTATAGTGATGATTTATTTTGCACGTCAAATGAGAACCTCAAATACTGTAAGATTCTCTCATCTCAAATCTATTTATGATGAAGCTCATCAAAATCATTTCCTCACATATCCTAGCAAGGAAATCGATGAATAAAATACCTCTTATGAATGATCCGGTATCAAAAGAAGAACTGTTGCAACATTGAAAATTAAAGCAATAACGCCCAGCTTACATCTTTTATTAAGCAAAGATAACCGATGGATTTCACATGATAGAATTCATGAACACCAGCGCGAAATGGGCATGAATACATTGAATATAAGTGTGAATTAAATAAAACAACGACATTGCGTTCTTCATACAAGAACTGACTCTTAAAATACACGGATGTGGTTTTCTCTATATCTCCTTACTTAAATCTCAGCAAAGAGGCAATCTTTTCTGTCAATAGCCTTGGTTAAATTCCTGATACAGCCCCGTGAAAACTCAAGGAAAGCGCAAGAAGCTTCTTGAGCATATTATAATTTATTATCATGATGCCAATAACATCACAACAAGCGCTTACACAGCACCCTTCAGGTTTAAACATTTTCCTCTGCCTCAAGATTGACCACTCGGCGACGGCGTGGTTTTCTCTGTATCCCCTCACCTAATCCAGGCAAGGAAGAATCCTCTTTTGTTACTGTTTTTGTTGCTGTTGATGCATCTCCATTGCTAGAGTTTTCTGCTGTTGTAAGTGAAAGCTCAAGAGATGATTCATCTTGAGCCCGTACAGTACGTCGACGAGGAGAACGACGTATTTTTTTGACAGGTTCAACATTTTTCTCAGAGAGGCAGTGCTCTTGATCTGTTTTTTCATCCGATAGAGCCTCTAAAGCGTTTTCTCGCGCATCCCCATTTTGCGCTTTATCATATTGGTCATTACCATTTTTTTGCGACGACATTTGTAATACATCTGTATCACCCTCGACAGCATCCTTTTTTTCACCATCAAGATTTATTTCACCGCATTCTTGCCCATTGTTTTCATCACGATTTTCGTTTTCATCACCACGATTTTCATCACGCCGAACCGATTGAGACATTTGCCCAGTTGCTGCTAAAATAATACGCAAATAGTGCTCGGCATGTTGTAAATAATTTTCCGACATAACACGATCGCCTGCACCTTGTGCATCACGCGCAAGGCTTATGTATTTATCGGCAATTTGCTGAGCATTCCCGCGAATTTTAACATCCGGACCGCTACTTTCATAATTGCGAGACAACGGATTAGGACCGCGACGATTATTATTGTTATTACCATTATTGTTATTATTGCGACCGCGTACCCGTCTATTTTGTTGTGGCCTCATCTTTATCCCTTTTTGGAGTGTTTGTCTTATGTGTGTCTTAATTGACGCTTCCTCATTGCATTATCTTTTGATAATGCTGATCATGTTTAACATACGATTATCAAGCTATCCGCGTTTATTTCACTCAAACGAACCCTACTGATATTGATAAAAGCATATATTTTCTTGAAAATCACAAAACAGCAGGGAAATCGTAAATCAAAAATTCCCTTTTTCTCTGTCAAACAGCAGAAACCTAATGATGTTCACGTAAAATGCCAAGTGTTTTTTTTAAAATAAACCATATTTCACTAAAAAAATAATTATCTTGTGGAAAACAAAAAGGAAAACACACATATAACACCCCTGACAAAGAAAAAATTCCTGCCAGAGAATAGTATAAGCTTCCTTTTTTGCTCTAAAACCACCGCTCCTAAAAACGCCGATATTCTCTACCCCCTCGTGCATTTAACTCTTAAGCACTTCCATCCCAACGAGTCACTGCGCGAACCTCTTTACTTTATAAATATAGCCTCTCTTCATCGCTAAAGCAACCCCTTGCGAGCGATAATCCACGATCGCCTCACAAAACCTCTTAACTTTTATAGATAGATTAACACGAAGTATTATTCAAGCCCTATAATCACTCAAGAGATCAATCTTCTTTCCCAAACAAGTCAATGATACTATCAATTTTTATTTTAACCCATAGAGTTTTTAAGTTAATCACAGTTTTTATTTATAACAAATTGAGCTTAAAAACAAAATATTTAAATACAAAAAAATATCAAATTATGAAAAAAACGACCAATATGTCACACTTTTTTAAAAATCAGCTTCTTCTCAAAAAAATACCCTCCTCAAAGCCTATCAATAAGAATGGCCTAACGTATTTCCTTACTTATCTTTTCTGATAAAGAATTTTCTGATAAAGAAAACTAGAATTATAAAACAAGCGCATTTGTAAACCCAGCACAGCGCTTTACGCATGAAGCAACTTTGAATGTTTATAAAAGGAATGTTTCTTTTTTACTCATTTTTGTCATGTCTATTGACTTACGCCCTCAAAGAATGAAGGTTCTCAAGTCACAATGTTCTGTCAGCAATAAAAATTCTTGTAAAATTCGCACACTGAATTGATTTATAATCATAATTCATATTTTTTGTGTTGAGTAAAAAAATCTAATACCGTAGGATTTTTCATCCTCAATCTGTTTGCTCTTGAATTAAACTTTTTTCTTGCATGTTACATGTGGGAAAACCTGCGTGGAGTAAAAACGATAAAAAAGTGCCTCTTATGAACCGTCTCTAAGGCGAAAGGGTTGTCGAGAGGCACCATTGGGAGCGAGCAAAGTGTGAGATAGTACCGGCTTACTCTTTTTTAAACCATAAAGATGAACTTGCTTTATAAATTTTATACATTTCATGAGGGCTTTACCATTATACCATTCACCAGAACCATTACGAAATGGATTTCCCACACTCGTTATTTCCCTTAAAAAAGCGCAACAAATCCTCCTAAAACTCCACCACGCCCCCTTAAACATTTCAAGGAAGCATCCATGCCTTATGTCGCCACACCTTAAATAAGAAGTGCGATATAACAAGATAAATAAAATTTCTATTGGTCTCGAGGCAGATCGTAATTTAAGGGGTTTTTATCTTTTCATCAAAATTCGCATCCTTTTAACTTTCCGTATAAAAACTTAAAAGTAATTGCGTCTTTTGCCTTTTTTATTTTCTTTTTCATTGAGAAAACAATCGCGTAAGAGAAAATAATTTCCATCCCCAGGTCGTACCAACGTCAAACATTGTTTTTTTGCAGTATCAGAAAGCTTATCCCACATTTCACGAATAGCAAAATAGGCCTCACTCTCCAAATTAAGACAATGCTGATAAACTTCTCTTTTCATATCAGGCATAACGGAAGCAGCAATTTCCTTGCAATATACGCGCAGATCAAAAACAGGAATAACCAATTCAACAGGTGCTTGTTGTGTTATTTCTTTATGAGAAGAAAAATAACTGACCACCTTTGCAACAACAAAACACAAAATCACTATACAAAAAAGTATTATGCAAACAAAAGCAATCTTGCGATATAATCTTTTAAAATAAGCCTTTTGCCTTGCACGAATTCTTTTTTCCATAAAGATTGTACCCTTTAATATCCCAAGAGAAGCTTTTACAGCAAAAAATGATAGAAGTATCTGTGTACACAATACAGGTTATAGCCGCAAACGATCAAGACTCTTATGTCAAAAGACTCTCTTTTTTATCGTATAATTCTTATCGTATATAATTCTTATGAAACACTTTTCTCATGCCCTTTATGAAAAAATAGGGATTATGATTTTCTTTCACCACCTTAAAAGACGAAGATTCTTCATCCATGCGGCTTTATAAACAATTCGTCTTTGTTAAGACACATCACATTGATTTACAAAGAGTATTTATTGTTTTTTCATATTGAATGAGAGACCCGAATACCATAGGATTCTCTCATCCTAAATTTGTTTTCTGTTGAAACGATCAAAACCATGTCGCTTGCAAGTTACAAGCGGAGCTGGCATGTGGATTAAAAACTGTACAAAAAAGGCATATGCCTCTTATGAATCGTCTCACGAACCAAGGCTTTCGTAACATTGGAAACTGGAAAAATATATGAGAGTACCAACCTGCACTTTTATGAAGCATAAAGATGAGGGAGATACCTTATAAGTTTTATACATTTCATAGGGGCTTTACCCCTATACCATTGACGAGTGTTCTTGTAAAAGGGACTTGGGAGTGGGATATCTCTTTAAAAACAAGTCCATGAATATGCAATAAATGTATATTCGGAGACAAATAATATTTTAATATTTGAGGCATTCTGTTTTTATGTGAGAGGCATGATCCCAAGAAGACACACGATACATAAAAGCATAAGGCATTATCTTCATTATTTAAATAATATTGCTATAGATAGTTTTGAAAATTATAAAGGAAAAAGATGATAGTCCGAAGAGTGATTGATATGCCTTTATATTTTTTCTCAATAAGGTTGTCTTCCTATTTCAGAAATCACTCAAATACAGCCCTCATCTGGCATATATAAAGTCTAGCTTACAAAAGCTGGAATCGCTCAGAGAGTTTTGCCCTTCTGAATCCGTAAGGCTCTCATTCTTCTTTCTCTCAAACATGCTACAGCTTTGAAATTTGATGTTGATTGACAAGCAACAAAAAAAGCTCTGCACTCTCTTAAGAAAACAACGCCTTAAAGTTACACACATAATGGATTGGAAAGATGTCCTAGCTTTTTATCAAACGCGCTGTAAAACAACGAGCGTAACATATTAGCTTTGCTTATCCCAAAAATGTTCATCCCAATCTCTTATATCTCAATCTCTTGCATCCAATTCCCTAGCCTTCAACTCCCTAGCCTTCAACTCCCTTGCATCCAATTCCCTTGTGTCCAATGCATAAAAATCAAGTTGAAGAAAATATATGGACACCCCTGAACTCGAAAATATGAAAGGAAGGCGTGACAGAGTTTCGCGTTCCTTTGTCATGCAAAAGCATTAGACATTCTGAAACAAGCACACTTACTGTCTCGTAATGATTCCTTTTTTCTGCTACCGGTCAAATCCCTTTATTTAGAGAATTGGCTATCACAAGTTATGCAACAAATAGCGCTATATGCAACAAACAGAACCTGATTTATATCCGCATGGAATTCGTTCCAGTTTACATGATTGGCTCGCAAAATCCACTTGACTTTCCCCTTTGTCTTTTCCCCTCATGGGATCTCTATCACCATAGAACAAAAAGCGATATTTTATGACGCTTTATGGACAAAATCCCCACCGCCCGAAGAGTTCATCACATGACGAAAAAAACACTCCCCATATTCACCACACACAAACACTTCAATATATAAAACTTACATGCCTTCTATCACCGCACTCTCAAAAAGCAGCACGACAACAAGATAAGAAATTATTGATGTAAAACTCCAAACAAAGAAAAGAACGGATTTTCTAATCGAGGTAAACAAATACTGTTAAATCAACGCTTCCATTTTTGATGATGTCACACCTATGCTTTATAGCACCCCTATCACACTTCATAATACCGAAAAATTTTCTCTGCCCTACGCACTATGCGCATCAGAACCAATCAAATAAAACAGAAATGCGCTATCTTCCTACTTTTTTGTTTTTGATTAAATAGCAAGATATAGCTGTAATTCTTTAAAGAGCTTCATACCATAGATTCATTTTATACATAATATCATCAACAGAATGTTTGTATGTGCTGCAGGAAGAATCCCCAGAACGCTCCATATGACCACTGGATGAAGAGCTGTTACAGGATTCTACAAGAAATGCCAGTGACATTGGAGATAACGCATCCTCGCTATCAGAATAATAAGCTGATAAAAAAGTGTAATCTTGTGAAGGAAGTGTCCCCGAATTTACTTGTGATGGAGCGGCAACAAAAAGAGAATTAAAGGTTCTAGGACCAATGACAATATCACCATTCGCTTGCCGCATAATACTTCTTGCAGAGTATATATGATTTGTATTGATTGCCCCCAGCGAAGCCCATTCATCCTGCCATAAATATGCATAATAAAGATCCATAACTTGTTCATGTTGAACAACGTTGTCAGCAGACATGGCTGTATCAAAGAGTGAGTTAGGAACATAATAAAAATTTATATCTGGAATAATTTCATATAGCCAGTACGTTTCATCAGGATTATTAGCAATCTGTTGCCGCGCCATTCTGTAAACTGCATCCATATTTGCAGTTGTAGACACAAATGCTGAAGTCTGTTGAGCAAGAGAGTGCCCAGTTACATGATGTATGATATCCTGATCATCCCCCCAAGGGGCAAAACCTCCTCCAAAGAATATAACAGATGGAGAGCGATCATCTATACGGAAAACCATATGGGGAGGATCAATAGCATATGACAGATTTACATCTGAAAAGAAAAAAAATAAAACTGTCACTAAAAATACTGAGAATGCTCTTTGAAACATTTTTATACCTTTGATATACACTCCATATTTTATACCTGTAACGTCTTGAAGCGTTACAGATATAAAAAGGGAGAAAAACCCCTATTGATCTTATTTTAAAGTGATGGCTAAAACCCTTTTTGCTGGCACATGACCCGCTTCAAAAATAACCATTACTTTTCTGTTCAAAATGACTGCGGTTTTTGCCAAATCCAAAATACTTTTTCCAACAATGTTATCACAGCCCCAAACACCTTTTTGAATGTCTGAAGTAGGGCTGATACCGTATCTGAGCTCTAGGAGACATTGTGCTCCTGCGCTAACGACTTGAACCGAATTAAGATAACCGTTTTGTTCATAAACTCCAGCATGAGAAACACCTGTTGTTAATGCTATTATCACCAAAACGATGGATATTTTTTTCAAAAAGCTTTTCATAATTTACCTCTTTTAAATTTATTGCAACGGACATGAAATGCACCCCCATGCAATCTAATGGATATTTTTAACCTCCTCGCCTCCTTAAAGACGAGAATTTTAACCAGCTTTAGCCCGTGATAAGACTGCCTCATCTCAGTCTATTCTTACCTCTATCCCCGCTGTTGCACGATTTATTTTACAGGCTCTACAGCAAAGCCTTCCCTTATTGATGCCGCGTGAATGATGACTCATGCACACAACAAAACACCGCATGCACAAGCTCTACCATTGGCGATATCTACCACTGACAATGTCTGCCATTGTTAATGTACGTGCATTCTACGGATTCAAAATGTGTCTATGATTTATTGCCTATCGCAAGCGGCATACTGTCAACAAAGACAATTAAGACACGTATTTACAGCCTCACTAAGCTTAAATCTGTCTAACACCAAACGCTAGAATGAAATTGCCATCTAAGCTCAAACGACGATTGATACAAAATCACTCAGTTTAAAATAGAATCAACTGTAGTTGAATATCTTAAGATAGATCCTCAATACCGATAACTCATGAATTCTGTAAAACATGAACGATTATACTCTGAGTAAAAACTGTAAATCAGAAAACTGCTAGGGTTAAAATAGCCTTAGTGTAGAAGATTGACCATTTTCCAAGCATCGCCTATTTAAGTCACAACGAATACAGATAATACGCTTAATTATCACGCACTCTCAGCCCTCGAATAACATTGATTGAATAGTTACTTCTGTAACAAATATCAACGAATTGCGATGTACTGTAAGCTCTATAGGCCAGCTCAACAATCTCAGGACTTTGAATATGAAATGTTCTTCCTACAATTTTTGACATTTCTGGCTCTTCTGTAGGCCTCGTTTCTAAAACAGAGAGAATATTTACCCCTTGCAAATTTTTATATGGAATGACAGAAATATTATTGATGATTTGTGAGCGAACCATTGTTCCGCCGATATCTGAACAATCATCTGAAATAGTCCACAAACGTGCAGAAGCTGGTCCAGTAAGACACAAAGCTAAAAATATTAAAATCAATTTTTTCATTATAGAATACCTCTTTTTCATTTTTGGTTGATCAAAAAAATAAATGCTCTATGGACAGGCAAATAACTATCCTGTTTACAACTATCTATCTCACTGCTTTAAAGGAGCTAAATCCCATAGAGACACAAATCGAGATGGTTAATCACCCATCGTTTTACTTTTATCCGCTTCTTCAGCGTCTTGTTTGTGTTTCACATCTTCAAGATCTTTGATAATCGTTTTCAATTGTTGTTCTAAAATATCCAAACGCTGTGTAAGTTGGAGAATATTTTGAGTCTGTATTTTATCAAAACATTGGAGATCTTGACGTGTTTGCTTCAACAGAGCATTCAAAGGAGCATGTCCCATTCTTCCGCTAGCATAAAGAACCACACGAATACATTCAGGATCATCAATATCAGCAATAGAAAATGGAAAAAGTGCCATTATATCCCCCTTTTTGATAAGCTAAACGCGTATTAAGCATTTGAATATCTTTTTCCGTTGTACGGCTCTTGCATTCCTC
>NZ_JBHIQZ010000015.1:0-22065 GCF_042196865.1 Bartonella sp. AC130YNZD | reverse complement strand
AGACAACCTCAGACAACCTCAGACAACCTCAGACAACCTCAGACAACCTCAGACAACCTCAGACAACCTCAGACAACCTCAGACAACTATATGAAAGGCTTTTGAAAAAAATTTCCTCATCGAAAATTTTTACAAGGTATTTTTTAGATTATATTCTGTTTTTCACCTAAAATGATAATTTTATCACCTGAAACCAAGAAAAATGCATGATCACCTTGATGCTTTGTTGGCTTTCCCCAAAAGGACAAAGCCCGCTCCACCGGTCTTCAAACAATGCCAATTGATAAACAACAATCTGTAAACAATCTGGTTATTATCTAACGGATTTGGCTTGGCTTCCCTCATCAAATGCACCTTGGAATGCATCCCCTGTCTAGAGTTACTCTACAAAAACGCTTCTTTAAGAATACGTACAGACGAAAAACATCCCAATCCATAAAGGTTTAACCGCGCCTCAAACAATAGTATTTTACGACACAACAGGATAAACCATTGTCTTACAGATTTTCTCGTATCACTCTCATTCTGTTTCAAGAAGTTTCCTGACAAGTACAAAATGCATCTAAGAGAGTCAATTACTCACCATGTATTAAACGCATCGCCAAAAGACTTCGCAAACCCAGCGCCCATTTTGAAAAAAAGAACGCTTTTTGCATACACGCTCTACCTAAAAGAGGGAGAGTACCATTGCCTTTTCTCGCTTTAAATAAACATATCCGTTGACCTCTTCCCGCCACCTCAAAAGACAAAGATTTTAGCCCCACATCGGTTTATAAAACAATCCAACTACTCTGAAGGGATTCCGTCTGCTGCTCACTTATATGATTCACTTGCATAAGGCTTAACCAAGCAAGCCCTCCACTGAATAGATGTCTCTTCAATACTTAAATGGATCAAGTATTGTATGTCTTATTTTCCTTATATCACCAGCTTCAATAATAGTGTTTTTATGACGGTGTTTGACGGCATAACATAATAGGATAAATTTTACCCATGGGCTTTTTGTCATCGCACAGCAGCGCTTTAAACCCAACGCTTTAATAATGTATCACGATACCACAAGAGAGAAGCATTTTGGATAAAGTCTTTATTCCTCAGCAAAAACTCTATGAATAAAGAAAGGGTTTTTGTTCTCCCCCTACCTTCAATAATCACTGTCTTGATCCTCTAACGAACAATAGGCGAACTTACCTTTAGACATCCAACAAAGGCAGCACAAAAAATAAAAAAATAAAGAGAGTTGAGTTTTTTTCTAAAGCGCCTCAAAACTTTCTACACAATATATTCTATAAGACTTTATATTCAATAAGACTTTTTTTCATAACAAATATTTTGTAAGTATTTTTATCTTTCTCTCAAAGCTTTCATTCTCAGGCTTTGACAGCATAAACCACCGCCATATTGACGGGGCGTGTTTCATCCCCCCTGTTTTTTTTGCAACAAGACCTTATGTTCATGCTCTCCCGCAGCCTTCGTTAACCGATCTTTATTGTAGACTTGAGCCAGATTTCTATAATATTCACCGTGATTCATATCCCAAACTACCTTTTCAATCATTGGATAACTATGCTGGTGGTTACCTGTCGAATCTGTTTTTCCTTCATGGGTATGAGATTTAAAAGACTCTTCTTGTCGACTTCCCAAGCGACATCCTTTATCAATTGCTTTTCCACTATCGAGCCCCCGTAAAAACATTCCACGCAAATCGGGAACATTGAATGTTGTTTGCCCATTTCCTTTTCCCCATGTTTCTCCCAGAACAGCAAAGAGATTGGCATAGTTCCTTCGCGAATATTCTTTACCATCACACAGTAACCATCCAGAGGGTATTTTTTCTGTAGCAAAAGTCCCGATAAATCCAGAAGAAAAAGTTTCAGGCAAAGGAGGAAAGGGCGGAATTTCAGGAAGTTTTATAGTAGGATTGGTTAAAAACCAGCCATCAGCATTTTTTCCGGCAATATCACGCGTATAGACGATTTCATAAAGCCCCCCTTTTTGAATTTCTCCACCCTTTAAAGGCATAATACCCTCTGGCGTTGCCATATAAGTTGGTCATGGTAGCAAATGATCTAAAAAAATATTTGTTATTCCTCTGTTGACGCCTTGTGCTTTAAAGCGCACAACAATGCCATCCATATAAGTCTCAAAAAAAGACTTTGTTGCCAAACGAAGTGACGTTCTCTCGTTTTCCACATCGACAGTAAACTGTGTTTCAATCCCGCCCCCATTATCCAACAAATATTCTTTGATGCGTTGCATCATAGCGCGAGCACTATCATTGACTGTGCTTGGCGGTTGCCCTTCTGCCCAGTTTATATTCTCGTCGACATAAGCATTTTCTGATGCAATAATTGACCAATCATAAATCGAACTCATAAAAGATACTCTTTATTCAAAAAGGGAAAGCGAGCAAAAAATGAAGAAAAGAAAGCCGCAATTTTATTTTTAGATGCCGGTATTTTCTTCATTTTCATTTTTTCCATTTTCAGTCCTATTTTGTCATAATCAACATGCAATAACTTTGTTTTCGCATTGACATAAACAGCTTCAGGGTTCACACGCAACACGTCTTGCGCCATAACGCCCTGATAACGTTGTGGATTTCCCTTATAATTAAAGGTATAAAGTGGATATCCCTTTTTCTGCCCCACAGGGATAATATTTTCTTTTGCTCTCACATCACAAAGCCCTAAAATTCCTCCAACCAATCCAAGTACTTGCTGCGCATCACGCAATGGATCTTTTGTCACAGAAGGCATTGTCGTGGATTTTCCTGAAGTCGTTCCGTAATTTCCAGCAGCCTGTGTTCCTACCTGTAACAAACTTTGCAATCGGTTCCAATCTTGATTATCTTTTTCTGACCATTTTTGGCGTTCAGCATCTAAGACATTTTGGCGGTTTATATCTTGAATCATACCCCCTTTCAAAGCATTGCTTTGCACGTTACTCTGTCCTTGATAATAGCTATTTGCCGCATTAACTTGATCATTCTGAGAGCGATCAATCATCTGGTTTGCATTCATCATATTGTTAATATCTTGATTATATTGCTGTGCTGCAGCATTTGTTGCCAAGGCGCCTAACTCATCGGCCAGAACACCAGTATGAGCCCCAGAGCCATAACGTCCTGCTCCCGACATCGATTGATTAATTGCATCGGACGTTTTATTCAGAGCATTTTGCAATGCAGTATTAAATTTGCTATTGCTTCCAATCCAGCTTCCCTTAGCCATATCGGAAAGATTTGTAGCGCTGTTGGTTGGGGCATTCAACCATTGCGTTACCGTTGGATTGTTATAGAGCCCTGCTGCTTGTTGTAAACCGGTCAGCGCATTTTTTGTCATATTGCTAAGACCAGCGACTCTGTCTCCCTGATAAACGTTTCCGCCAATTCCTTTATTATAAAGTCCAAGTGCATCAGCACTGGCTTGTTTAAGAATATCAGCCGCCCAAGCAGGTGGAGCATTTGTTTGTGTTGTTGTTTGCACTTGAGGTGTGGTTTTTCTACTCATGGGTTCAGAACCTTTCTATATTGAATAAGATTACGAGAATATCCGTGATGAGCGAGCTTTTTCGCCCATCCAGTTCTTCCAAACATGTGCATTTCTTCAGCATTGATTGTTCGCGCCCATTTTTCGACTTCATCAATCAACTTGACCAATTTCAGCCCTCCCTCTCCAGCAAGATCAGAGAGAACAACGCATTTTTTCCCCGTATGGGTTATTTCAACTTTGGTTATTGCAAAAGCACTAAATTGGATTTTATTTTTTAAGACCAGCCACAATTGTGCTTGTCCTGTAGCGATTTCTTCAGCAATTTTTTCCAGACAAATATCATCCGGAAAGCGCTGAACATATTTTTTCAATGCAGCATTGAGAGCCTCTTGATAGGGAGCTATTTTTTGCCATGGCCACTGCTCTGTCAGATGAGCAGAATATAAATCTTGACTCTCTTGCATCATAATTTTAGCTCTTTTAGCTTTGTCACTCATCTCCCCTCAAATAACATCCCCCTACGCATTTCACGCATTTCACGCATTCCATGCCCCCCGCACAATAAAAGAAAAAAGTCTCCATCATCCCTTTGTCACAACAAAGGAGGAACTTTCTTCTTTATAAAAATAAACCATTGTGCAGCCTATTTTTCCTTTATCGCAGAAAAGCATGAAACATAACGCACCACCTTGTGCCTTTGTTTATAAAGGTTTGGGAAGCCTATGGGGCATTTGTTCTTTAATAATAGAGGCTTGAGCCTATCGCATGGTATTACAAAAGGGCATGCCTATCGCATGCCGGCCCGCGTCAATTCCACATCAAATCCAGTGACATGAGTCCAATTCACCCCTTCAGGAATACGCAATTTAAAGCGATAAAACCGTGCCCTTGCGCGACAATGAATTTGTCCAGTATTATAAGAAGGCTGTTTTTCTGGTAACCAAACAGTTTCCTCTTCAAGAGATTGTCGAAAGCGCATTCCCACAGACAAATAAAACTTTCCACTATTGACTTGAGGCATAATATTTTTCACCCGTGTTATCATGCCATTTGTCTGCCCCATTTCTTGTGATGTCACGACACAAGCCATAGGACACCCAGAAAACGAACCCAGTCTTCCCTGTTGATCAAATGCCCCCAGAATAGGCGATTCATTTTTCCAAGCTTTACTATCAAGAGAAAAGGACAAATCGTCAATATTCTTAGTCACAAAATCAAGACCTTCCAGGGTTGTTCCGGCTAAGAAAATAGGCAATATCATTTTGATATCGGCGAGAGCTTTTGTCCATTTTTGCAACCCCCAATCATAAATGAGCAAGATACGTTTATGAAGATTCTCATCAGAATCAACCATCCAATAAACACGATTATACACCCCATCGATAGCAGCAGATAGAGTGTACAGATTATCCTTCCTTGATTTTGTGGTCATCGTTCGATCGACTTTTTCGAACCCAATGGGTATAATCTGTCCCTCATTTGTTATTTGATAAAACCCGCCCTCATCGGCAAAGAATGCTAAGTCGCCTCTACAAACAATTGATTCAGCATTTTTTGCGCCTCGTTTATCGTGGATTTTTTGGAAACTAAAAATAATCTTAGAGCCAGGGATAAAAGAACCGGCATAGATTGCAGAACGCATAAAGATAATTGGATTTGTTGTCTCGGTTGCCCCTTGGACGAATCCGCCATCAGGAAAATCTTGATAATCACAACTTTTTTTTCCCACAGTCCAAAATTCAGCATCATTTAATCCAGACCAATGAACCCTTCTTGGATGCTCGGTTAATTTCATCAAACAAACGAAATCTCCCCAGATTCGAACAATCCCTGCTTGTGGTGGATTTCCTCCTAAATTTCTAAATGTTTTATCATGGTTAATATCAATCACTTGTGGTTTATCATTGGCATTCACCGCAATGATCAAATCACCAAACAAAGCAAAAGACCACGGAGCATCAACATTAGCCAGATAAGATTTTCCTTTTTTGCTAATATCTTTCCAGTTCATTGTTGTATTATCAAGTAAGTAGATTTTATCTCTTGTCCCGACAATAATAGAAACCCCATTTTTTGTTTTAACCGCAAGAGTGCCTAAGATTGGCTCCGGACAAGGCTCTGATAAAGGCTCAAAACTTGGCATAGGGATATAGGAGCCATCAGCCGGGAGCACATTAACAAGTTCATCGGTAAAAATTCCATTGATATCCGCCACATCGGGTCGATAATCAGCGATTGGGAAAAAAGCCATCAAGACCCCCATAAAATCTTTGAAGAGCCCAGTGCCATTCAAAACACCAAGGCTTATTGATAAAAAAACCACAAAAGCCCTTAAAACTCTAAAGGCATAAAATTCAACCAAACAAACAACTTAAAGTTGTTTAATTCATAGAAAAAACGATACCATCAATAATGGCCACCCCAACGCCATCCACCAGCCCTTCACCATCCACACCCAACGGCGCAATCCAGCCATAAGCGACAAACTAGCCACCAGTGCCAAACCAACCTTCAACGCCAGCCATAAACGATTTGGAAAAAAGTCTTTTAAAAACGCATTGGGCGAATCTTTGAAGAACCTTTTCGGCGCGATGTTTCAATGCGCAAAGCTTGAAGCTGTTCTTGAAAATCTCTGAAAGAAACGGCGGTATATTCAGGATCTTTAAGAATATTTTTATAAAGTTCATATTTCGCCCGTGCTCTAATAAGATCAAAAGCATAAATCAACCAAGGGTTATCATCCTCTTTCAGCTGTTCATCGGCAAAATGAACAGGAGCATAAGAAAGCTGTACAGTTTCCACATGTTCTGGTGTTGGAAAGAGTCCTATTTTTTGATCAAGGTACGTATAAAAGAATGGCGTTCCTAGCGCAGGATGCATACCATATTGTTGATGCAACACTTCCAAGGGCTTAAAAAACAACTTTGTTGGTGTTGCATTCTTTGTTTCTAAAAAGACACCCTCCAAACTCTTTTCTGCTTCAATAAAAACCCCCTCTTCTTGCCCATACCATGTTTTACCACTTTGTGTTTTAAACGTCCTTTCTCTTTTTTCATTAAAGAAAAAGGGTTCGCGTTCACACAAACGCAAAGCCGTAAAAATTGAATCTTGAATTTGCAGGGAATATTCCGCTGTTGTATCATCAATTTCATCTTGAATAAGCGCGACCATATAAGCAAAAGTTTTAGAATGGTCTGAATGTGTAAGATTTAGATTTTGGGGATCAGTGGATAAAGTGGTCATAAGCCTGTCCTTGTTTCTGGAAGCATTTTAAATTTTTCCCCCAACAGATCCCTCTTGTTGGGGGAAGAGAGCAAAAATTCTCTTTAAGCGGGTGCTCCATAAGTTGGAATAACAATAGTGCCAAAATCCTGAGCCCCTTGCGTACTTCCTGGCAAGGTAAAGCAAGTTTTTTTCATACCAATAATGGTTTTTGCCGCGACCCCGAATTCTCTTTCATAGTCGAAGAGTTCTTCCACCAATTTATAGCGTGTTGCCCCTCGATCTTTACCAAAAGCAATCACAGCACTCTGCGCACCAAGCAGAACAGCACGACGAACATTTGGCACAGCTTTATTAGCAGTCCCAGATTCAACCCCTTCGGTAATATGTTCAGCTTCGCGCAAAACCACACCATTATACATGCCCAACGATCCATCATAGAGCGGATTTTTGATACGACTTCCACTATAGATTGCCTTGGTAATGTCGAGCCATTGCCCCGCATCTGTATTGCTTCGCAATTGTGTCACTTGGGTTGGATGTAGATAAAGCACATAGACATTTTCCCCATCGAGCCGCACAGGTCTAATTTTAGGATTTGCCAATTTAGCTCTTTCGACAGCTTTATCAATCAAGCTGAGATCAAAAACATCGTCTTCTTTTAAGTCCTCATCTTTTGCTTTATCATTAGGACGTACCACGCGTTTATTGGTTGGTGCCGTTGGCGCATTAAACCCATAATGGACAGGTTTAAGAGTAATCGTACGTCCCTCAAAGTTAATTGTTTTTGCGGTATACCCGCAAACTTGAATGAAGAACATCATACTCAGACGATCTGCATACCAATCAACCAAACCATTTTTTGCCTCGGTGCGCAAATCATGAAGAATTCGTTGTTGATCAATCGTTCCCTCATTTTTGACACGCACGGCATGAACGAGTTCATTAATTGCCAAGCGATCATTGAGAAACTGTAAAGCTTCTTCATTGCCTTCCAATGTCTGCCCTTCACTCACCCCATCGCCTAGCAACTGCACACGCAAATTAAAGCTAATGGCATCCCCACTTGCTTTCGTGGTTTCATCTTTTAATTGTACGATACTGTTTGAATCATTTCCAATCAACGGTGCAATTGGAAGTGCCTTTGAGACTTCTTGGTTTAGTAATTTAGACCATGTGCGCACTGCCATTGGGTCATTAAGTCCGATATAAGTTACAGTCATTTTGTCCTCTAAAAGTTTTATTGACATAAAAAACCCGGCAAAGCGCCGGTTGTTAAAACACCACATTTCATTTCAAATGGTGAATAGGTTGTTTGTGAGTTTTATCTAATTTCTGTTAGCGTCTACCTCCCCCTTATAAGAGCTCTCCTCACCACATCCGTGCTTTGAGAAATCCCCTAGCATTCTCCTGCGCCAAAAGCCGCTCCACGTTCCCGCAAAAACACTCCCCCACATTCTCCTGTGCTAAAAGCCTCTTAACTTTCCCGCCCCCCCCTCAAATTCTTGTTTTTAAAATTCTCTTCCCCCCATTAAACGATTAAAAGCAGCTTTATTTTTAGGTTCAGAAACCCAAGCGCTAAACTCTGCTTCTGACATTTTATCAAGCATATCCAAAGAAATCGGACCATTTGGCGTTAAACCGTTATAAGCAGCAAGAGTACGTGCAGAATTGTGTCTTTCCTGTAAATTTTCACCCATGTTATTGGGAACATTTGTGTAGCCAATTTTTTGTGCAATAGAGTAAATCACTTCAGCCGGATTTTGATTTTTTTGCGCACAATCGCGCAAGATCTGCTTCAACTCATCACCAATCAACGCATCAATATTTTTGGGATCTGCCATCTCAGGATAGAGCGAAGCACAAGCTGCCAACTGTTTAGCCCGCGTTTCATAAATAAAATCAGCTGCTTGATCAAAATCATCATGCTTTTGTTTAACACTGGCAACAGACTGCTGAAAAAACGCATGCAACTGTTCTGCTTCCAAAGCAAGAGAAGGCTGTTGTTTTTCATGTACAAGCCCTTGTTTTTGGAGTGTTTTTCCCAACCATTGCATATAGCCCATAAAGTCTTTTTGTGGATCTGGCGCAGCATCTTCTCCCCCTTGAACCTCTTTTCCAGCCTTTTGCGAAGAGTCCTGTTGTTGATGCATTTGCCCTTGAAAATTATCTTCAAGAGTTTTTTCTTCTCTTCCAATTTCACCATTTTCTCCCTCTTGTGTTGAGACCAGAAAATCTTGTTTCAATTGGTTTTGTTCTGCCGGCGTTAAGTGTTCTTGATCCATGACATTAGCCTTCTCTTTTTTTAAACAATAAAATCAAATTTTTCAGATAAAACAGCTCCATAAGCATTTATCCCCTCAATGCTCTCTCATCATTTAGCACCAGCATTCCTCCCAATGCTCTCCACCCCACATGACGGCAAGACTCTCCCTCTCCACCCTGCTTTTCCCAACAGTCCTGCCCTACAAAACAGTTCTTTTGAGAAAAGGGAGCCCATGCACTACGAAAATCGATAAGCAATTTATGATATATGGCGTTTTCAGAAGTCACTCATGACAAAGTGTCCTATTGTTGAGCCTTTACTGTCTGCAACATCTGCATTATCTGGTCTGCCCCCACATTATTCCTCATCTGCGCTGAGGCATTTTGCTCTTCTTGAAAAGAGTTTTGCGCCTTTATCGCAATTTTATGAATAAGTGAAGCCGGTAAAGGCGAATAGCGTAAGAGATCGAGCATAATCTCAGGCGTTGCAAAATTTTGCATCAAAGGAAGCAATTGCATGATCAGTGCAAAAGTACGCTCTTTTTCATTAAGACTTGTTGGTGCATCATCAACGACAATATCATATTCCAAACTTGTCACCATTTCGCGTGTCAGCGGCACATACTGGGCATTTTCATCACCGGCAATACGCACCAACCGCCCATCGGACAGATAATTTTGAATAAGATAGAGAATAATTTTTCCCTGTCGTTGCCGATATCGACGCAACCCATCAAAAAAGGAAGCCAAAAGATTAAGTGACGATTGTCGCCGTTGTTGTTCAAGAATGCCAGGCTGATTGACAGCTCGCGTCCCAATAAATTCAGAAGACAACCCCGTCACCTGTTCGAGAGCGCTCTTTGCTTCATTAAACAATTGGAAAAACCCTTGCGGAAATTGTGCCACGGGTTTAGGCTGGATTCTTCCCCCAGACACAGCACCACTTTTCAACCAAGTAATACTATCGGCTCTAGCCCAACTCTCGACGGCTTGGCGATCATCATCAAAAGCATCGCGTTCTGCCATAATTCCGCCTTTTGATTGGCTATTGAGCAAATGCATCACTTGACTAAAATATTTGTTTGCCCACCGTTGCGGATCTTTTGTTGGCTTAACAATTCCGTAAAATTGCCGGCTTAACTTATCAAAAGTACCGGTAATACACTCCCATCCCAATTGATTGGGTGGAACCAAGGGCTTATCAGGCGCTTCAAGCAGCTTTCTACCTAAAAATGCCCGTTTGACAATTTTTCTGTTCAACCTTGTTGCCTGGACATGAGGAAAGGTTTTGCTTAAATTTTGGAAATCCTGCTCTGAATAATCGACAAACTTTCCACTTAGAGGCTCGAGAACTTTATAAACCACCTCGCGTTCAAACCAGCGACATTCTACCAATGTCACCATTTTAGGACGTTGATAGCCGCTCCCCTCTTCTCCTTGATACCCCCTCTCGGACTGATAACTTTGTGTCATCCCATCGCTGGTTGAATGTAAAAAACTCTGATGTTTAACCCAATCAGCATTAAGATCGCTCCAATGAACATGGGGAAACATTTCCTGCGCCACAGCAAGGGGTTTTTCATCAATATACCATAAGCGTTGTGCATCAATAAGATTAGGCTTAACAGCACTTGCATCCCAGACCATTTTCATAGGGTCCAGCCGTGCAATAATTGGTTTTCCTTGTGGATCTTCTTCATAATCAAGGCGTGTATCTGTCCACCCCATTCCGCAAATAATTGCATCTTGAAAGGCATCAGAATCTTCGTATTCCCCATCGGCTTCATCACGAAACCACTCAGCCGCCCCTGTCAGAATCTGGTTCGCAAAAGCTGCCCCTTCTTGTCGTGGAATAAATTGCACTTGCCTTTTATTATTGCGCTCAGCCCCAATCACGGCATTAATTAAAGGCGCAATACGGTTAAAAGTCATGACCGGTCTGTTTTGTTCGTGCAAGACAGCCAAGTCTTGCTCATTCCATTGCCGTCCATTATAAAAATCGTAATCTTCCTGGGCATTTTTTCGCCATTTTTCGACATGATCAATATCATCCTGATACCAACCCACGAGTTTTTTAAAGAGTGCTTGATTTTCAAGCGTTTCGATTTGATTAAAAGAAGAATCTGTAGACATATTCATTAAAAAGCCATCCATGAAGTTTGAGAATGGTGAAACGAGAGATAAGGTTTTTTTCGCGCTTTAGCATTTGGCTGTTCATAAGCCACACACATCAGTCCAAAGGCATCGGCCCCATGGCTTGCCCAATCATGTTCAGCGCCTAGTCCGATATTGCGCTGTTCGTCGCGCTTTTCATGATACCAAGCAAGCGCTTTTCTGCCCGCACATGTCGTTTCACGATTAAACCATAGTGCAGGAAACAACCGCCTTACGGCTTCGATACGCATTTTCACAGCGCCTGTTCCTTGATTAGGAATTATTTTGGTTTGAAAACCGGCTTGTTGAAGGGCACTTTCAAAACTCACATTATAGACACGATCTTTTGTTGCGCCATCATGAGGCAAAACCATAAGAGCCTTTTCATATCCCCTTTGAAAGACCCAGCCCACATGCTCTGAGAGAGGCTGTCCTTGAGCTTCATAATAATCGAGCACTCGGATTTCCCGTCCAACAAACTGCGCCACCCACAATGCGGTAGCATCGGCCTTTGCTCCTGTTCCCCCGATATCCCAAAAGATTCTCACCTGCATCAAAGGATCACGTGGAACAGTGGTAATCCGCCCTTCCATTTCGGCTTCCAGAAGACATTTCTGATAATAAGCCCCTTGGACAGCTTGGAGATATTCGCCTTCCCAAATATGGTTATACTGCTCTGGTCTTTGCTGCAAATCGTCCATTCGATCACGATTGAGTTTTTCAGGAAATTGCGGATTATCACGCCAATTGATTTCCACCCCTTTGATATGAGGATTATCGACATTTCGGAAACGTTTTTCCACGGGTGCATTTTCATGGCATGGATTCCATGTCACCCATAATTCTGCATTCCAATCTTTTCCTTCTTCGCGCAAAGTTGGAATAAGTGTTTGCCAAGCAGTTTCTGTCACGGGCTCGGCTTCATCGACCCAACAAAGGAAAACGCGTCCCATTGATTTAATACTTGCAATATTTCGATCAAGTCCAGCAAACACATAGACAATCCGTCCATCTTTTGATTTAATATATTTATCGCCGATTTCATAATAATCTTGTAAAAAAGGATAAGCTTCGATAGCGCGTTTAATTTCTTCCAAAGAACTTTCATTAAGAGAATTTTGAAATTGCCGTGCACAAAGAATAATCCCGCGTTCTCCAGCCATTCCATGGCGATATCCCACCACGGCAGACATCAAAGCAAAAGAACGTGTTTTTCCAGAACCGCGTCCTCCCCAAGCGGCTCGTACATCGGCATTTCCAGTAAAAATAGGAATAAGCTTTGGAATAAGAGCCACTTGAGCTGTTTTCTGCTCAATTTTTTGAGAAATTTTCTGAACAGTTGTCATTATAAATTTTCATACTTTAGCAATAATTGCGCTGCACCCTTTTGCTTATCCCAAGTTTAATGATCCCAGAGCAATTGAACGAAAAGAGCAATTGAACGAAAAACGCCCTTCTCAAAAGCAGCGCTTTATCTTTTCTTCATCCTAATATTCAATAAATTTCACTTTTTTGCATGAGATCCCCTTGCCCCCACCTATGCGCCCCAAGCCCCCAAGGCACAAAAGTCCCACCCCCACAAACACCGCGCCTGTCCATCCCCCAACAACAAGCACAGTATCCCCCAACCAAATCATAGCCTCAGCACATGGCTCTCAGGCATATCCAAAGCCCAACATCCTCCAAGACCATGCCTCTCAAGCATCACCAATCCTCACACTTTATCCCCCAAGATACCCCCACCAAAACACATGCATCCCGCAAGCATAACACTTCTCTTAAGTTTCATGCCCCCCACCCATCAAAACACTGTTCCATATCCACCACACAAATACCCTGCACCAAATTCCCTCCAGCACACGGGCCCTTACAGCATCATTCACCAAAGCCCCTTCCCAAATCACGAGCGCCCACAAGCACAATAGCCTCCGCTTCAATCCCCTCAAGATAGGCAATCACCAAAGCATCCCCCTTCCAAGACATCACCCCACATCATCCACCTCAACCTAACATTTTTCAATATCACAAGCCTCAGTTATCGAGGTATCACACTTCTCCGGTTCAGTATTTTTGGGCTTCACTGGTACAATCTCAATACGCGAAACTGCTTTAACATCTCCCCCATTTCAATAACGAGAAAAGACCAAACCTTCACCAGAAATCCAAAACAGCAAATATCATCAAGCACTCCCCAACATCTTTCAGGTATCGCGCCCCTCACACATCGCCATAAAAGCATCTTGCCCTCGCCGCTTCACACAGACCACCCCAGACACCATATACCCCCAAAAAAACACCATATGCACCGAAGTCTCCTCCAGTCCACGTCCTCATGCATCCCCCACCAAAGCCCAACAACTTCACAGCTCACACGCCTAAAGCACTCAGCCCTCACCGCAATTTCAATCATAAGCTTTCAGACAAACACCTAGCACCCCCGTTCAAAGACAATATCCCTTAAACATCATGTGCCAAAACCCAATATTTTCTCGTAGCTTCAAGCCTCAGTAACCAAAGGATCAGGCTTCTCCGGTTCAGTATTTTTGGGCTTCACTGGCACAATCTCAATACGCGAAACTGTTTTAACATCTCCCCCTGCTTCTCCCGTAACCTGAAGAGGCAAGACTTTTGCCAGCAGCGAAAAAAAAGGAACAGGATTATTCAACGCATGATATTGAAGATAAGACACCAGCCCATCCTCACCATAGTGATATCCAGCCTGCTCAGCGGCTGTCAAAAGAGCTTCATTAAATCGCTTTGTTGTTTTATTTAAAGTCCCTTTTTTCCGCCCTCTTCGACGTAAGGGAAGACAATGTTCATCTACCATCATCATGTTCCTTCCAACTAAAGAGAAACCAAAACCTCAAACACAAAAAATGACATAAAAATCAGCAACAAAATTTGACAAGCATTCAAAAATTAAAAAAATGGGACACACCCAAAAAGATAAGAGCCCACATAAAGCCCAAATCCTCCGCTTCATTTTACAGATTCACATTTTTACGCTTTTACATCATTACAGAAAAAAGCCAAATGAAACTCAAAAACCGCCATCCCCACGCCCCTCTGTAAACACGGGTCTGTCAACAAGCTGATTTCTCGTCTATCAGATTTCCCTGCTGATTATTTCATATGGCTATCCCACACTTCAAAGAATGGTGTTTCATCAAACACGCCAGATAAGCTCTGATCTACAATTCGACTTCAAAAAGCAAATTTTCCTCTGCTGAATAAAGCTTCCACCCCGCACCGGTTTTAAACTATCATCCAACCTCTTCCCCAGTAAATTCCCCTACTAACATCAGATTACCACCCCCCCAAACATCCCTATTTTACAATATAACAGACTAGAAAATCTTTTAATTGTTCTTGCCAATCCCTTGAAATTACTTTATCACTCAAAGGATATATTGATCGTCCACGCAACGATCAATAAGGGATAGTAAAGCCCTAAGCTCTAGCGTAAGAATGAACCCACTTTGTGGGTGTCCCGGGATTCCGGGAGTTTTTGCTATGTCCAGGTGTGATAAGCACTAAAAGCAAAAATGCTGACTAGAGCTCAGTACTTTACTACTCCCGGAATACCAATGCGAGGGCGCTCGCAACCGGAGGGGAGCTTGAAGTGCAAACTAAAAATTCACATTTCAACGACATTTCAATAGGTAAAAAGATCCGTCATAGAAGAATTTCAATGGGACTTTCTCAAAAGGAATTAGGAAGCTATTTAGGTGTCAGTTTTCAACAAATCCAGAAATACGAAAAAGGATCTAATCGTGTAAGCGCGGGGTGTTTGCTCGAAATTGCTAAAAAACTAGAGGTTCCTATGAACTTTTTTTATGCGGACCTTTTAACAGCAGATATTCCCACAAAAGAACATGCCTTACACCACGATCAAGACACATACAGCGAAAAAGAACACGCACTTTTGAAAAACTTTAGAGAGCTCCAGCCAAAAAAACAAAAAGCAATCTTGTGGTTAATTTCTGATTAGACAAAAGCGCACCCGTCAACATCCCTCACCAATATATCCAACACCCTTAAAATATAAGCTTCAGATCACAACACCTCAAAGAAGGAAATTTTATCAGGCAAGACAGATAAGCGCTGCCCTAAAATATTCCCTCACACACTTTTCTCCAGTCAACACCTTAACACCCCTCTTCATCCCAGCTTTCTCCGCTCCATTCACAAACGCGCACCCTAGTTCTCCGACCACATTCCATGTCAAGACAAAAGCATACAACGCATAAATCCTTCACTTCACTTTTACGTATTCACGTTTTTACGCTTTTACATCTTTACAGAAAGCAACCAAATGAAACTTTTCCCCCAGCATCTTACACTGCGTTGTCAAGAATCCAACATCTTGTAGCAGTTTCCTCCTACCAACCACTCAGACAGATCAGCACACCATACCCCTCAAACAACGTTAATGCACCACATTCAACAAGCAAGCCTTTTCTGAATATTCTTACACCCATCCCTCTCCAACACAAAGAGCGAAAGCTCCTACAAATACCGATCAATTCCGCTTCGAAGCAAAGACCCCACCCAAAAGACAAAGCTTCACACACACCAAAAAGCTTCTCCCACAGCGCCAATTTTCACATGCTTCATCCTAGCTTTCCACTTCATTTGCAGACTCGTTCCCCTGTCCTCTCACCCCATTCCATGCCAAGACAAAAGCATACAACACATAAATTCTTCATTTCACTTTTACGGATTCGCGTTTTTACGCTTTTACATCTTTACAGAAAGTAGCCAAATGAAATTTCCAAACCAGCCCACCACTCAATAAACAAGAGTCTGTAAACAATTCAATTTTTATCGCGTACAGTTGCACTTGGAAAACACCCCTCAAAGGATACTGTTTCACCAGACACGGATAGATAATCCCTACCCTCAAATATCCAGACACTCTCACAAAAAGCACCTTATTGATATGCCCGAATTATTGATATGCTTGAAGATCCGTCGACGGCATATCCTTGCCTCTAATGCCCCCATCTCACCCTACCTCAAATGACAATATTTTACAGCATAAAGCATAAGGCATAAGGCATAAGAAGATAATGAGACAGTTTTTAAGATACAAAAAAATGCTCTCATTTTCCAAATCTTTTAATTGTTCTTGCCAATCCCTTGAAATTACTTTATCACTCAAAAGGTGCCTTGATCGTCTACGCAGCGATCAATAGGGAGTTGAAGCCCGAAAACTCAAACATTAATTTACCCCACTTTGTGGGTATCCCGGAGTTCCGGGAGTTTTTGCTATGTCCAAGTGCTTGTCAGCACTAAAAGCAAAAAGCTGATTTGAGTTCAGTGCTTTCAACCTCCCGGAATACTCATGCGAGGGCGCTCGCAACTGGAGGGGAGCTTGAAGTGCAAACTAAAAATTCACATTTCAATGATATTTCGATAGGCAAAAGAATCCGTCACAGACGCATTTCAATGGGACTTTCTCAAAAAGAGTTAGGAAGCTATTTAGGCGTCAGTTTTCAACAAATCCAAAAATATGAAAAAGGCTTCAATCGTGTAAGCGCGGGACGCTTACAAGAAATTGCCAATATCCTAAAAGTTCCCATTACCTTTTTTTATGCCGATATTGCGATAAAAGCAGATATTCCCACAAAGGAAAATCTCTCACACCACGATCAAGACACCTATAGCGAAAAAGAACACGCCCTTTTAAAAAACTTTAGAGAACTCAAACCGAAAAAACAAAAAGCAATCTTGTGGTTGATTTCTGATTAGACAAAAGCCCATCAATCGACATCCGTTGCCAATATTCCCCTCAGCCTAAAGCCTTGCCCGCCTGATACCACCAGATCTCAAAAAACGGTTCACGACACCGGTTTACGACATCATAGGATAACAAACTTCAAAATAGGATAACAAACACCAGAACCTTGGAAAAACATCCCCACCCCTCTCACAGAATCTTATCAAAAGATCTCATCTGATTTAAACGCACAATTCCGATTGTATCATTATGATACCTTTTTACATTTACCTTGTCAAGTTTTTATATTTTTCTTTTGATATTTTTGTGTTTTTCTTTAAGGGGAGCCACATCCCTCAAAACATCTTTCCTGCAAAATGCCCCTCATACAAAACACAATGTCTAAAACAACAAGAGCTAAAATAGGATTCCCCCTAAATAGGATTTCCCCTAAATGGGATTTCATTGTATTGCTCATTCATCCACTTATTAAAAAACACCTCTCAATTCTTCTCATACCCATTTCACGGATATCCCCCATACAAATATAGATGCAACTATAATTGTTAAGCTCCGCATAGAATATAAACGCCCACCACGAGATTTTTCTCTCTTCACATCTCTTTACACATCAGCTCTGCAATCTGTTCACAGCCATTCCCCACACACTCTTCTCCAGAAAACGCACTTCAACAACACGCTTCATCCCAACTTTCTCCTCCATTCACGAAGACACTTCCCCCAATCCTTCCCACCACATTCCATGCCATGATAAAAGCTCTCACAAAGCACAAATCCTCCGCTTCATTTTACAGATTCACATTTCTACGCTTTTACATCATTACAGAACGCAGCCAAAGGAAACTCCCAAACCACCACGCGATAATTTGATAAAAACAAAACACCTTTACAACAATCTCAAACAACAGATTTCTGTAAAGAGCTCATATGAATTTGATTGATCAGATCTGACTATTAGATTGGCATATAGAGCCGTAGAACAGAAAGTAATTTTCTATAAGACAGAAACGATAAAAGCGCTATATAACTGAGACAGAACATGAAGAATTGCAAACAGATAAAACGACATCTTTCTTCGTTACAACACTGAAATTGTAAACGAGACTACGAATAACTATCGTCTGAATATGCAATTTCACATCTGCAAATTTTTATTGATTAATTCAATCCCAACACTTCCCCTGAAACACATTTCTTCATTATCTACTTCTTTGAGACAAACCGGCAAAGGGGTTTCATCTATTATAAGTGCGGATATAATAACGCGTTACTCCAACCTCATCATAAGAAACCATAGACAGGATACCTGTCTTTATTGGCGTTATTTGATAAGTCAAGATTACACCATTTTGCTGTTTGTTTGGTTGATCTGTATAGATTACGTTATATCCATTCCGTCGCAAGAGATCAATAAATACAGGAGTAAAGTTGTCTTCTGTTTTATTTTTTTTCACAATAAGTGTTGTTGTAGCGGGCGGTAAAGGTTTTTTAAGATTACGAACAAAATCGTTAGCAATTAATTTTACATCATCTTTCGTAATATTTGAACTGACATAACTTGATGAATAATTACTGATAGATGCACAACCAGCCACCAATACAAGCGGTAACGGAAATAAATATTTTGACATCTTAACTCCCCTATTAATTGCATTCTCTTCTGAAAAGCTCCTACACCAGAAATAAGAGCCTCCTTTCAAAGAATAGCCTTAACAACATACTGCTTTACTATCAAGCATTAGTTAATCACTTTCTCGCTTGTTAAAAAAACGCCACCATCTCTCATAGTACTTAAAGCTTATGCTTAACACACAAAATATATATGTTAAAAGTACGAAAAAACACATGTAAAGCATGTAGTATACATATAGTATATGTATACTTACTTTCATGGTGTGTTGCATTACATAAACCAACGCACAGCACCCTTCATTCCCCCTCCATTCACGAAGACACTTCCCCCCAATCCTCGCACCACATTCCACGCCCCCAAAAGCCCAAAGTGACCAAAAACACGCACAATATATGAACCCATAAGTCCTTCACTTCACTTTTACAGATTCACATTTTTACGCTTTTACATCATTACAGAACGAAGCCAAGGAAAGGTTCACCACCCCGTACCACTCTATAAACAACGGTCTGTAAAGAATTCAAATGCTTGCCTAGCAAGTTTCCACCACTGACCACTCATTCATTTCAGATTCCCCCTTCAAAGAGCTGTGTTTTTATCTCATGAATAAGATAATTAGCGAACCGTCTTTAGAAAAAAGAAAAGGCATGGAGATATCAAATATATCAATGGTCGTCATCGACTGTCGTGTTAAGAGGTGTTAACTCTTTATTTTTCTTAATTTTTACAACGCCAATAATTCCCGTGGAAATAATTAATGCGGACATAGCTAAAAAAGAGCTTAACAATCCCACGAGAGCCAAAAGTCCAGCAATAAAGCCAGAGATTGCTTCCGCAGAGTTCGCTAAAGTTGAAAAGGTTCCAAAACTCTTACCAAAATCTTCACGACGAGAATATAATTGAATAGCTGAGACTAAACCAATATCCACAAAGGCACCCATAAATCCTAGAACAAACGCTAACACGAGAAGAAATTTTAAATAAAGTCCTGCTGCTAAAGGCATAACAAACAGGATAACCCCATAAAGAAGCCAAAATATCATAAGCTTCAACGATGTAATATTTAATATAATTTTACTATATAACAAACCACCAACAATAGCTCCAACAGCCATGAGAGAAAAAATATAACTAACAAGGCTCTCCCCTCCCCCCACAAAAAGAACAAAAGCTGGAATTAAAAATCTTAAAATTGCACCCGTAAAGAGAATAGCAAACGACGAGCCAATGAGCGTAATAAATAAATTATTATGTTCTGTAGAAATATATTTAAGATAGGAAGCCGTTTCTCGATAAATTTTTATAAAATTGAATGATTTATTCTCGCTTGAATTTAAATTCATGAGATTAAATAACACGATAATAGATATAAAATAGGTAAAAAAATCAAAAATGAGTACTGCCGATTTATTTACTAAAAAAAGCAGTATGGAACAAACCAAAGGGCCAATGACGGATGCAGTTTCCATGATAATTTGAGCAATGCTATTGCCCTTTGTAAGATCTTTTATTGAAAACATTCTGGGAATAGCAGCTTGAAAACTTGGTTGGAAAATACTTCTTCCTATCGTTGTACATATTGCTGCGAAAATAAGAACAATAATATTTGCAGTCCCTGTTATAGTGGTTATAAAAACAAACAATGAAGCTAATAATCTAACAACTTCACTTAAGATGATATTTTTCTTCAAAGAAAAATTATCCGCTAACCAACCTCCTATAGGGCCAAAAAAGAGAAAAGGGATAAATCGAAAAAAATACACAAGACCTGTAAAAAAGGTGTTATCTGTTAATTCTAAGACAAGTAAAATAAAAACAACTTCATAAGCATAATCACCAACTTTAGAAATAAAGAGAGAGCAAAAAAGAGCTAATGGACTCTTTTTTAAAAACAAATTCATATCAACCATCCGATGTTAAACTTAGCTACACTTAAAATTACACTTCCTTCAATACAATTGGTGATATGAACTTCAGAAGAGTCTTTTATTCTAATAAATCGCTTAATAAGTTAAGTGAAAATTTTTAAAGAAATACTCCTATTGATATAAGCATTTACTCTAATATCAAGTAATATCTTTAAAAAAAGAAAGAATGTAAAAACTATTAGATCACAATCTTCCATATTATTACATTGACCTCCACCCTACATCTCAAAGAATGAAAATTCCCAACCAGCACTAGTCTACAATCCCACTTCAAAAAGCAGCTTTCCCCACAAAATAAAGCTTGCACCCAACCACTCCTCAAGCGACAGCACTTCGTCAGGCTCAACAAATCAAGCCCTATCTCCAAAACCGCCCTCCTTCACGCATCTCTTTGCACCACCGGATTACCCACACTCTCCTCCTATCCATGCGCACTTTCTTCATTCTCCATTCCCCCTTTTTCTCTCCCATCACACACTCACAACTTAACACCTCTCTTCCTCTAAACTTCCATTGACGAAAACACGTCCCCCCAATTCTCGCACCACATTCCACGCCCCCAAAAGCCCAAAGTGACCAAAAACACGCACAATATATAATCCACAAATCCCCCACTTCACTTTTACAGATTCACATTTTTACGCTTTTACATCTTTACAGAATAAAGCTAAAGGAAAGGTTCACCACCCCGTACCGCTCTATAAACAATAGTCTATAAACGAACCTAGCTTTTTGCCTAATACCCCTTACAGTCTTCAGACGCCCCCCCTCAAACGACAACACTTCATCAGGCTCAACAAATCAAACCCACTCTCCTCGCCATCCTTCACGCATCTCTTTGCAACACCCGCCTTACCCACAAACTCTCCCTCCTATCCATGCGCACTCTCTTCATCCTCCATTCCCCCTTTTTCTCTCCCGTCACACACTCACAACTTAACAGCACTCTTCCTCTAAACTTCCCCTCCATTCACGAAGACACTTCCCCCAATTCTCGCACCACATTCCACGCCATGATAAAAACACGCACAATATATAAATCCATGTATAAACCACAAATCCCCCACTTCACTTTTACAGATTCACATTTTTACGCTTTTACATCTTTACAGAACGAAGCCAACGAAAGGTTCACCACCCCGTACCGCTCTATAAACAATAGTCTATAAACGAACCTAGCTTTTTGCCTAATACCCCTTACAGTCTTCAGACGCCCCCCCTCAAACGACAACACTTCATCAAGCTCAACAAATCAAGCCCTGCCCTCAAATATTCTAGCTCTTCACTCCCCCTAAAAGAGCAGTGTTTTACGGCATAATAGAATAGAAAATTTTTGATTTTTCTTGCCAATTTTCTGAAACTACTTTATTACTTAAAGGGTGAGTTTGGTCGTATACGCGACGATCAATAGGGAACTGAAAGCCCGAAACCTCGATACATAAGAATGAACCCACTCTTGTGGGTGTCCCGGGATTCCGGGAGATTTTGCTATGTCCAGGTGCGATGAGCACTAAAAGCAAAATGCTGATTCGAGGTCAGTGCTTTCAGGCTCCCGGAATACCAATGCGAGGGCGCTCGCAACCGGAGGGGGGCTTGAAGTGCCAACTAAAAATCCACATTTTATCG
>NZ_JBHIQZ010000014.1:0-44675 GCF_042196865.1 Bartonella sp. AC130YNZD | reverse complement strand
GCTTATGTGGTTGGCAAAATGAGTAGGAAACGTCATGAGGAACAAGATCTCTCAGAAACAGAACGACAGCTTCTTCATGAGATGATAGAGACTTATCAAGGTTTAAAGATGATGTCACGTTTTATGAAATGGATAGCTTTTATTGTCTTTATGTTTGTTATCGATTTTGCCCGCCTTATGGACGCACTAGACAATATCTTATCACACCTCAAAAAATGGATAACAAAAAGTTAGATATCAAATCTCTCCTTTAAAAATATGATGAAACAAGAATTTACACAAACATTGTTTGCGTGGATGGGTGGTAAACACTATCTGCGTAAGAAAATTATACCGATTTTAAATAGCATTGACCATGAAACCTATGTTGAACCATTTTTAGGTTCTGGTGTTATTTTCCTAAATAAAGGACCAGCAAAATATTCCGTTATTAATGATTTGAATGGAGAGATCACGAATCTGTTTCAATGTGTTCAAAATGACTTTGATGATTTAGCCAAACGACTAGAATGGTTTGTTTGTTCAAGACAGTTGTTTTTTGAACTTGCGGCGATTGAACCAGAAAGCCTTTCCAAAGTTGAAAGAGCCGCCCGTTTTTTGTTTCTCCAACGTTGTGTCCTTTATGGGAAAAAAGATTACGTTTCTTTTAGTTTTGGAAGAAAGAGACCCGCTGGTTTTAATCCCGAAAAGCTATTATCAAGGATGAGACGTGTAAGGCAAAAATTGCTTGATACAACCATATTAAATTTGTCGTGGGAACGGGTTATCGAGCTCTTTGATGCGCCCGATAGTTTGTTTTATTTAGACCCGCCTTATTTTTTGCAAAGGAAATATTACAGTTCTGGAGATTTTGTTGAAGAGGATTTTGTCAGTATGGCAAAAGTTCTCAAGGGTATCCAAGGGAAATTTGTCTTGAGTCTGAATGATTGTGATGCGGTTCGAGAGATCTTTAAGGATTTTGACTTTTTAGAAGTTGAGACCCTTTGGACCTCTGGTTTTGCTAAAAAAACACCCCGAAAAGAACTCTTGATTCGTAATAACTGAAGAAAATCATAAAAAGATTTGTTAGAATCAGAAGAAATATTTCTTCTCTAATAGGACTTTTTATATGGTTACATCTTTTGGTAAAATTTTACGGAAACTTCGCATTGATCACTCCGAACGCCTCTTAGATATGGCTAAGAAATTAGACATATCTGTAGCATTTTTATCTTCTGTCGAGATTGGCAAAAAATCTGTTCCTGTAGGACTGGAGGAAAAGATCATAGAGCTTTATGGTTTAGATAAAGAGAAGGCTTCTCTCTTAAAAAAAGAAGCCTATTCTTGTCGAAAAAGCATCATCATAAAGCCTTCTACTCCGTTGCAACGTGAAACTGTTGTTGCGTTTATGAGACTTTTAGATGGCTTACATCAAGAAGCGTTAGCAGACTTCAAAGAAACATTAGAAACATTGTGCGAAGCGTGCTTTATAGAGAAATGTTAAAAATCCTATTCCCTAACTTTTATTTACGCGTCCCTCACTGTAAAAAATATATGGAAAATCAATAAATTATTGTTGATATAAAATGCAATGGTGGGCGTGACAGGGATTGAACCTGTGACCCCTACGATGTCAACGTAGTGCTCTCCCGCTGAGCTACACGCCCATTCATTGATGTTGCATACACCATATAGAATGCCAAACGTCAATGCCTAATTTTATTTTCTCTTTCAACAGATGCAAATAACTTTAAAAAATACTTTTTAAGCAGCGATAAGGATCTTTTCAACTTCATTGACGAGTTCACGTAAGTGAAATGGCTTAGAGAGAACCTTTGCATCAGGAGGGGCATCACTATTTGAATTGAGTGCTACCGCTGCAAAACCCGTAATGAACATTACTCGTAAATCGGGGTCAATCTCAGTCGCACGTCGTGCAAGTTCGATTCCGTCCATCTCTGGCATCACAATATCAGTCAGGAGAAGGGAAAATGGCTCTTCTTGTAAACGTTCATATGCGCTAATACCATTATCGAAATCGGCGACTTCGTAGCCTGCACGTTCTAGGGCTTTTACGAGAAAGCGACGCATATCGTTATCATCTTCTGCGAGCAGGATTCGTTTCATGATTATATTCCAATGGCTCCATTTGTCAGAGTTTTGCCGCATCAATTATACAATATAGAGTATTTATAAAAAAGATGGTAAAATGCTCATAATTGAAATGAATGGCAAAATGGTTAATTCTTACATTCTGATTCAAAATACAGCATATTCGTTGTGAGTTGGTTAAATTCGAAATATATGTGATTTTGAAAAAAGAAGGGGTTTTCTAAAACTACTAAGATGATTCATTACTATCTTTTCTTTTAAAGTTACTGATTATTATCAGAATTCCATTAAAAAACTTATGAAAACCGTTATTGTAGGGTTTTCATATATCGAGAAATTAGAAGAATATTATGTTAATTTATTGTTTTTAAAAAGTTCTCCTAAGAAATAGAAATTTTATAGTTATTTATTTTTATAGAGATTTGTAATAAATATTATAAATGCGCTTTATTTCCATTTTTTTCTTAAATAGATGAAAACTATTGTTTTCCTAGATATAATATTAAATTATCACTTAATAAAATATCAAAAATAGTATTTTGATGCTTTATTTGTAAATATGTATCATGTTATATTAAGATATATTTATTATTTTTATTTATATAAATAGTTTTTTTATTAAGTTATTTTTTATGATGTAAAATAATATTGTTTAATGTAATGATATACTTTGTATATTAGTTTTTTATTAGAATGCGTGGTGAATATTTAGGTCATGGCTTGCCTGTAAAGGCTAGAAAACGAATCATATGAGTGGTTGGAAAGAAAAATCTATTATATTTATAAAGTGTTTGTAGATCCAATGCTCGTAGAAATTTTCTTTTTTGATGGGGTGGAGCGGAAATTAAGGTTTAGTGTTATTTTACAGATACATTATCGGGAATAAAGGCATCAAATGCAGCCCAAAATTGTTTTTTATAATCTTCGTTAACCATAATTGTATCCAGTTCAGCGCCTGTAATAGTAATACTTTCTGTTAGACGTGTGTGTTGGCATAATTGCCGCACTTCAATGTTGTTTGCAATATTGTTTTGATTGGCAAGAATAAAGAGTGTTGGGATTCGTAAATTTCCATGAAGTACATTTCTTTTCATAGAATCAATCGCATTAAATACTGAAGCCATCCATTGGGATGTTGGGGGCTTAATGGAAGGGAGCGGCACTTTATGTATGTGTCCCAATTGTATATTTTTTTGTTTTGTCTTGTTTAATTTTTTCCCATCTTTCACTGGTATAAAGCCAAGACCTATATCAGAAAGAAATTGTGTTAATTTATGTTGAAAACTATTCGTTTTATTGCCGAATGGAGCAAAAAGAGGAGAAACACAGAGCAATCTATTAAACTGATGATTAATGAGATCTAATCCGCTAAGTGCTATCAATCCACCTATGCCATAGGTGAGCATAGAGTAAGGCGGCGGACAATTAGGATAAACAATATTTTTAAGAAATTTATATAAGTCATTAATATCATTATTTATATCAAAACAATGATATCGTCTTTGTTTTCTTATCTTGAAGGATATTTTTTTTTGATCAAAGCAGCCAAATATTGCTGTATGAAAACCGCGTTTAGAAATTTCATTTATTAATAAAAAATATTTTTCTAAAGTATTTGCGTAGCTTTTGAGAATAACAATTGTTCCCTTAGATTTTTTCACCTCAGGATATGTTATAGCAAAACGAATTTCGTGATCTATTGCTATTTTAAGAGTATCATGATGGATATTAAGAGAAGTGGAACCCCAGTCTATGGGATAAAGAGGTGTTTCCAATTGAAATCCTTTTTACAGTGTATTTGCCGTTTAGTGCTTTGATATTTATGTAATGAAGAAAGAGGATTAAAAAAGGGGTATATTGCTTTTTAGATAGTTTTTATCAATTTAGGTCCCAAAGAGTTGAAATAAAGAAAAACGATTACTAGATAATATAGTGCGGTTGCCATGATGGGGCCGCAGGTTCACAAGTAAGTTTGCCATGTGGGAACTTTGTGAATTAATTATAAATTATAGTCGCTCTAGAGGAGGGCAATATTATGCGTCAAGTAGATTTTTCACCATTTTATCGTTCCACAGTAGGTTTTGATCATCTTTTTAACTGGTTTGATTCTAGAACACAACCAGACGAAGTTTCTTCTTATCCCCCTTATAATATCGAGCGTTTAACTGAAGATTCTTATAGAATTTCTATGGCTGTTGCTGGTTTTTCTCAAGATGAAATTGATATTGAAACGCATTGTAACCAGCTGATCGTTAAGGGAGATAGAAAGTCTAAAAATGATGATGAAGAGCGAGAATTCCTTTATCGAGGTATTGCTTCGCGTGCTTTTGAACGGCGTTTTCATTTGGCTGATCATGTTAAGGTTATTGGGGCAGAACTTGGAGATGGGCTTCTTCATATTCAGCTTAAAAGGGAAATGCCAGCTGAATTAAAACCCAAAAAGATAACCGTACAGATGTCACCATCCATTACAAAAAATGATAACAGCGACGTTATCGTGTAAAGAAAATTTAGAAAATATGAGATCGGATAACTATAAATTTTTCTGAAGAATAAAAACGCGAGGCAAAAGGTCTCGCGTTTCGTATGTGTTTTCCTAAGAACGAAGCGCGTTTTAATAAAACAGCTTATCTCGAATTTATGATAAAATATCATTGCACATTATTCTACGTTGAAGAAAAAGTTCATGTGTGTGCAATTGAAATGCATAATAATTCACTTTTTAAGTAAGCTTATTTTATAGCATTTTAAAAATGGTCGGAGCGGCGGGATTTGAACCCACGACCCCTTGACCCCCAGTCAAGTGCGCTACCAAGCTGCGCTACGCTCCGAGTTCGTGTAAAACGATTAAATGACTGTTTCTTTAAAGGCAAGAGAAAAAATAAACAGAATAAAATCTAAAATGCTTTTGCACTTAGAGCTTTTGAAAGTAAAAAATTTGGGACATCAATATTTTGTTGTTAATTCAAGATAAATAACGAATTTGTAAAATTCTTTGTGATCATTAAATTTTTAGCTTTATAGTTAATAGATGTATGCATTTAATTACTTTTGAGATTGTGAGTAGGGGGGTAAGATTGGTGACTTTAGGGGTATGAATTGGAGCAAATGAGTGCGGAAGGTATATTGTTTTTTTACCTAATCGTTACTTTTCTAAAAAGATAAGGATTTTCAAAAGAAGAGGAGTGAATGTATGGTTTTGAAAAGTTTCGTTTTTTTAGAGTTTTATAGATGAGGTATTTTGCATTTTATGTGGATAAAAAATTGTAAGTTCTGGATTGTATAATTACAAATCTCATTTTACGGGTATGTATTTTTATCCAAATAAACAAGGTCAGAATGCTTTAATTGATGTTTCGTTTTTTTTCTAAAATATCAGATAAAATATTATAGAGGAAAAACTTTCAAAGTGTCTATTGAACTAAGAAAAGAGTAAAGGATGAGCCGTTTTTCGGTAATAAATTTGACGCAAGCAGCAGTGGATCGTGTTAAAGCGATTATGGATGCAAAAGATGCACAGGGTATTCTTGTTGGTATCAAAAAAGGTGGTTGTGCAGGGATGGAGTATACAATTACTCTTGTCAAAGAAAAGGGGATAGATGCGGATGTTGTTGAAGTGAATGGTGCCCGTGTTTTTGTAGCACATGATGCGGTATTATTTTTATTAGGGACGCAGATGGATTATGAAGTGACAACGCTTCGGTCGGGTTTTGTCTTTAAAAATCCTAATCAAGTTTCAGCATGCGGGTGTGGCGAATCGGTGGAACTTCGTCCTGCTACGCAGGATCAATATAAAACAAATTGAGCTGAGCTAAATTATAATTTAGTAATTTTAGAGGGGCTTGTTCTTTTAGGTAGAAGAAATCTACTATTTTTTATCGTTCATTTTAGCTTGCTTCCAAAGTTCTTCCATTTCATTCAAGGATGCGTCAGTGAGTGTTTTAGATTGAGTGGATAGCTTTTCTTCAATATAGGCGAAACGATTTCGAAATTTTATATTCGTTTTTTTTAATGCTTTTTGTGAATTAATCGCTAAGTGGCGCGCGAGATTAAGGAGTATAAAGTAGAGATCTCCAAACTCTGCTTCTATCTCTGAGTTTTGTTTATTTTTGATGGCTTCTTTGAGCTCTTCGAGTTCTTCTTCTATTTTTTCAAAAACTTTATCACTTTTTTGCCAATCAAAACCTACTTTAGCTGCTGCTTCTTGTAAAGCAAGTGCCTCTTGGTTTGCTGGCTGGATTTGTTTTACTTTTGCGAGTATGCTTGTGGAGGAATTGTTGTTTTTTTCTTCGCACATTCTTTTTTGTTCAACCTGTTCTCTTTTTTTTATATATTCCCACTCCTCTTTTATAAATCCTCGTTTTTTTTGCTCGGCATTTCCAAAAACATGAGGATGGCGTCGAATCATTTTTTCTGTGATTGCATAAACAACATCTTCAAAAGTAAAGCTGCCTTCTTCTTGTGCTATGGTAGCATGATATACAACTTGTAAAAGAAGATCCCCAAGTTCTTCACAGAGATCCTTTCGATTTTTTCGTTCAATGGCATCGATGACTTCGTAAACTTCTTCGAGCATATAGGGTATGAGGGATTCAAAAGTTTGTTTTTTATGCCAGATACAACCATTATCAGAGTTTCGTAATGCAGTGATAATTGTAGTGAGATCTCTGATATCTTTTGAGGCTAACATTTTGCACTTCCTTTGTAAGCAATAGAGCTTATGTTAGATGTCCCAACGTCTATGTAACCACATCCATTGTCCAGGATATTCACGGACCCAAGATTCAACAATATCATTTAATTTTTGCGTAGAAGCAGCTATATCGATATCATTTTTTTCATCACGTGGAAGTTCTACATGTTCATATAACTCTAAACGATGACGTCCACTAGGCAAACGAATACAACGTGCTGGATAAATATCACAGTCATATTGTCGAGCAAGTTTTATAATTAAGGGGTTTGTTTTAAGAGGTCTGTTAAAAAATGTTCCCATGATACCGCGGCGAAATTTTTGATCAACGAGCATACCAACATTTTCACCATCTTCTAATTTGGCTGCTAATGCCCATGCTGCACCGGCCTTGGAGGGAACAAGATGTCCCATAGAAGTTTGTCGTGCTTTAAGGATTCGTTTGGCAACATAGGGATTATTGGGTGGTCTAAATAATACCGTAACATTAAGATTAAAACTTTGTGCACAAATAGGCAGAAGTTCAAAATTGCCAGTATGTGCGGTGAAAAAAATATGTGGTTTTTTTTCATTTTTTAATCGCTCAAATATTTCAATGCCTTTAACCTCAATGAAACCTGGCTCGTCTGCATGAGGATCAAAATCAAAAATTTTATCAAGAAAAATATATTCAGCTAGGAAACGTCCTATATTTTCCCACATTTCTATTGCAATCGCACGGAGTTCTTGCTCTGCTTTTTCTGGATATGCACTCCTAAGGTTTGCAAGTGTGATTTGATGACGATGTACAAGGGGACCAATTTTTTTTGCTAACCAAGCAAAAAAAGAAATTCCCATTTTGGCTGGAAAACATTTTAGAATAAATAAAGAACCAAAGAGTAGATATGCCCATAACAAGTAGGATATTTTTTTAGCTATAATTTTAATACGATATATGAGATTTTTAAGAGAAAGCTTCATCATGATTTAATCGATTTTAAGGATAATTTTACCAAAAACATCACGACTCTCCATTCGTTTTAAAGCTGTATCAATTTCATCCAGCCCAACAATTGTATCAATGACAGGGTGTACGGCTTTTTGTGCCATTTTTTGCATGGCATTTTTCATATTTTCCATACGGCAGCCAAATGAACCGAATATCTTAAGCTGTTGCTGGAATAATTGCATGAGATTTATTGGTACTGAAACACCAGAGGTAGAACCGCAAGTCACTAAACGTGCTCCTTTTTTCATACATAACAGAGAACCGTTCCATGTATCGACACCAACATGCTCAAAAACAACGTCAACACCTTTTTTTTGGGTTAATTTACGCACTACACCTTCAAAACGATCTTTACGATAATTAATCACATGATCTGCCCCAAGAGAGTGCGCTTTTGCAATTTTTTCATCTGAACCTACAGTTGTGATAACTGTACAGCCCATGTGTTTTGCAAGTTGAATGGCTGCAGAACCAATACCTGAGCCACCAGCCTGTACCAGGATTGTTTCTCCTGCTTGTAGTTTTGCGTTATCGAAAAGCATATGTTCTACGGTACCAAAAGTAATTGGAGCAACTGCTGCTTGCAATTCATCACATTGGGGAGGTGATGGAACTAATAAACGTGCTGGCAAATTGACAAGCTCACACGCAAATCCATCAAGGTGAAAACCATAGACTCCCTTTACATTACTGCAAAGATTATCCCGCCCTTCATGACAAGCTTGGCATACTCCGCAGGTTTGTGCACCATAAATTGAGACAATCTGTCCAAGTTGGAGATGTTCAACGCCATCTCCTATTTGTATAACCTCACCAGAGGCTTCTGCACCAATGATGAGTGGCATTTTTCTTTTCGCAAAAGCCATGCCACGCCATCCCCATACATCAATATGATTAAGAGCAACGGCTTTTATCCGCACAGTTACTTCACCTATACTAGGTGAAAATGGCGGGGAAATATTGCTGATTTCAAGCCGACGATCATCGAAGAGTTGCAGTGCACGCATTATCATCCCCCTTAAATATATTATTGGTTAGCGTTATAAAATTTTATTATTAAAGGATTATCCTTTATATGCAGTGATAACAAGACTCATATTTTGACCACCAAATCCAAATGAGTTTGACAAAACCGCATTGACACAGGACTTACGGCTATGATGAGGAACAACATCTAAAGGGATAGTAGGGTCAGGATTATCATAATTTATTGTCGGTGGAAGTATTCCCGATTGAATGGTTAAAAGCGAAAAAACCGCTTCTATTGCACCAGCTGCAGTTAATGTATGCCCAATCATTGATTTATTAGAAGAGACAGGAATATGCTCTAAAAGATCACCGAATACTGTTGATAATGCAAGATATTCCATTTTCTCATTTTCAGGTGTTGAAGTTCCGTGGGCATTAATATAGTCAATTTCATTGATGGTTATTTTTGCATCGTCTAAAGCTTTGCGAACGGATTCAATTGCTGGTGATGCATCGGGTTTTGAACGTGTACGGTGAAAGTCATCGGCGGTTTCTCCACAGCCAGCTAAAATTCCTAAAACTGTAGCATTACGGTTTAATGCGCTTTGAAGAGATTCAAGAACAAGAGCGCCTGAGCCTTCTGCCATAACAAAACCATCTCGATCACGGCTAAAGGGTTTTGCTGCTTTTTCTGGAGGCTCATTCTGAGTTGAAAGAGCAGATAGTAGCGAAAAACGAATAAGAGATTCTGCTGAAACTGATCCATCTGTCGCAATTATGAGAGCTCTATTTGTCTCTCTCCGTCTAATAGACTCAACACCTAATTGAATTGCTGTTGCACCAGATGCACAGGCAGTGGAAAGTGTAACAGGAAGTCCTTTTGTGCCAAATGTTTTTTGAAGTTTTTCTGCAATTGCACCAAATTGTGTGGATTCAAAAAGCGTCTCATGGAGTTTATCTTTACAGACTTTAAGAAGATGTGCATAAGAAGGCTCATTATTGAATTCTTCCTCTTGATCAAGACTAAAACGTGCTTTCCATTCAAGTTCAACAGGAGGAGCAGCTAGAAAGAGTGGTCCATTAAAATTTTTTTTATCAATAGTAGCTTGTTCTAAAGCTTCTTCAGCAGAAAGATGTGCAAGCTTCTCAGAGAGAGCTGAAGCACCAAACGTACTTTCTTTGAGGAAATCAATCGTTCCAGCAATATATGTGTTTAATCCCTCAATGGGAAAACGTGTTATTTTGTGGATTCCGCTTACACCGCTTGTTAATTTTTGCCAATTTTCATGTTTTCCTCGTCCTAGTGATGTGACAACGCCTACACCAGTTATTGCTACAAGTGGACGTCCAAAATGATCATGATATTTCACGATAGAAATTCCCCTTCAAACAGCTGTAAGACGCACGATACCTTCAGCTCTTTTTATACCAATAGTTGTAATAAATATTTCACGCACTTCTTTAGGAAAAGGTTTTTCATGAGGACTTAATGCTGGAAAACAGTGTTTTTTTTCAATTGCAAGTGCTGCCAGAGCAAGCGCTAGAGGAAATTGTGCTTCCCGCATATAACCAAATAATGTTGTAATACCGCGATAAGATAGATCAGCATCGTCAAGAGCATATTGTTCTGCTTTTGTTGCTTCGTGAGCACCTGAGGCTGCTGAAATGACTAAGGCAGATTTAGCGCCCACAGTTTTCAACATTGTTGCAATTGACTCTCTCAGTGAAGTTTTGGTTCTATCTGTTTGGTCTGTAACAATTTGACTAATTTCAGCATAAGCACGCGCGTTACGTTTTTTCGCATGCTCTCTACTTTCAAGAACTAGAAAGATACCACCAGAACCGGTTATAATACCGCCGCCGGGGTGAATTTCACGATTCCACACTGGGCTCCATCCATTATGGGTTAAAAGACCACCAAGCTCATGCGCCAACAACATATCATAACTTTGTGCATTATAGGAACTTCCTACAAGAGCATGGGTACTTTGACCTGATTTAATACGAGCTACAGCAATTTGAAGTGCAGAAAGACCACTGCCTTCTTCTCCCATAAATGTACGAGATGATCCAGTGACTTTATGAACAATTGAAATGTTTCCTGCCAAAAGGTTTGAAAGTTGTGCCAAAAATAATGTTGGACGAAGTTCAGTTGAAAGAGCAACATTTAACATAGAAGCATGATCGGCAACTGCGCGCGCTTTAGAAAGAATCTGTGTATCAACAGTAATATCACGTTCTCCCCCACTTGCCGCTACGATCATATCCATTGTTGAAGTGAGTTGTTCATTATTTTTTATGCCGGCATCATCAAGAGCAAGACCAGCCGCATAGGTACCAAGACGCTGCCATGTTCCCATTTGCCGTTGATCACTTTTTTTAGGAATTTGTAAACTCCAATCAATTTCGGGCAATTTATGAACCGTGTAAGGTGAAAAAGTTATATAATCTAGGTTTGGTGTACGGATTGGATCATTTAAGAGATTCCAATGTTGATCAGTTCCTGCCCCCAGAGAGCTTATGAGACCTATACCAGTAATGAATACAGATTGATCATGCATGGCGAAAAAACTACTCCGCCTGTTTTAAGGCAACGAGATCATCAATTTTTGCACAAAGGTTTTTAAGAACAAAGTATTCTTCTGTTGCAACGGTACCTTCGTTGACTTCTTGTGTCCATTGTTCTAGAGGGACTTTTATTCCGAAAGCTTTATCAATAGCGAAAACAATATCAAGAAAATCAAGACTGTCGATTCCTAAATCGTCAATTGTATGACTCTCAGGTGTAATTGTATTGCGATCAATTTCACTGATTTCTGCAATGATATCAGCAACTTTATCAAACGTGGAAGGCAATGTACGGATTCCTTATTATAGAGTTAGTAAATTCAAAATACATTTAATATTGTTCTTCTAGCCTTTTTTCTCTTTAAAAAAAAGACTTAATCCAGAATATAGCTGTCTTTATCTATAGAGAAAAGAGGTTTACAGTACATGAAATACTATATCTCAATATTTAAAAAACTTTGAAATTTTATTGCGCATTTATTTTACAAGACTATTTTTTCTATTGGCAGCAAGGACAGCAAGGGCTGTTATATTAACAACTCCCCGGGAAGTTACTGAAGGCGTTAAGATATGGGCGGGACGTGCTGCCCCGATTAGAATAGGACCAACATGGAGTGCATTTGTGAGGCTTTTAACAGTGTTGAGCGTGATATTGGCTGAATCAAGTGTTGGAAAGACAAGCAAATTAGCTTCACTTTTAAGACGAGAATTAGGAAAAACACGATCACGAAAAACTTTGGAAAGGGCAGCATCAGCATGCATTTCACCATCTGCTTCTAAATCAGGGTGTAATTTGGCAAGAATTTCTGTTGCACGTCGCATTTTACGCGCACTTTCTGTGTTTTTAGAACCAAAGTTTGAGTGTGATAATAAGGCTGCTTTTGGTGTTATTCCAAATGCTTCAACTTCTTGAGCTGCCAACACAGTCATTTCAGCGATTTCTTCTGCAGAAGGATTTTCATTGACGTAAGTATCTGTGAGGAAAAGAGTACGTTGTTGAGAGATAAGCAAACTCATAGCAGAAAAACGGTGAACATGAGGATCAAGACCGATAATTTGTTCAATCAATTCAAGTTGACGTTCAAAGCGTCCTTCTAAGCCGCAAATCATTGCATCTGCTTCTTCACGCATAACGGCAAGAGCAGCAATAGCCGTTGTTGATGTTCTCACTACTGTTTTTGCCATTTCAGGCGTAACACCACGCCTCCCTGTATAATGAAAAAATAAATTAACATAATCACGAAAACGTGGATCATCTTCAGGGTTTGTTAATTCAAAATCTATACCAGGACGAATTCTTAAACCAAAGCGTTTTAATCTTGCTTCTACGACATGTGGACGGCCGATAAGGAGGGGCGTTGCTGTTTGTTCTTCAATGACAACTTGTGCTGCACGAAGGACGCGTTCATCTTCACCATTGGCATAGATGACGCGTTTACGTTTTGCTGTTTTTGCTGCAGCAAAAACAGGTTTCATTGTTAAACCAGAAAGAAAGACAAATCGATTGAGGATATCATAGTAGGCCTCCATATCTTCAATGGGACGAATGGCGACACCAGTTGTCATTGCTGCTTTAGCAACAGCGGGAGCAATACGCAGTATTAAACGCGGATCAAAAGGAGAGGGGATCAGATAGTCTGGTCCAAAATTGGGTGGTTCTTTCGAGTATGCACGTGCTACAACATCTGAAGTTTCTTCACGTGCAAGGGCAGCAATCGCATGAACAGCGGCCATTTTCATTTCTTCATTAATTGCACTAGCACCTACGTCTAATGCACCACGGAAGATATAGGGAAAACAAAGGACATTATTAACTTGATTGGGATAATCAGAGCGTCCTGTGCAGATCATTGCATCTGGTCGTATAGAGCGTGCTTCTTCAGGCATAATTTCTGGTACTGGATTAGCCAGTGCTAAAATGAGTGGATTTTGAGCCATTCTTTTAAGATATTCAGGCTTTAAAACACCACCCGCAGATAGTCCTAGAAAAATATCCGCATCATCAATAATATCAGATAAAGTTCGTGCGTCCGTTTTTTGTGCGTAATTGATTTTCCAACGATCCATAAGGGTCTTGCGACCTTCATAAACAACTCCCTCTAAGTCACTAAGCCAAATATTTTCAACTTTTGCCCCAAGACGAACCAAAAGATTAAGGCAAGCGAGGGCAGCAGCACCTGCACCTGAGGTAACTATTTTTGCATTTTCAATTTTTTTTCCTGAAAGATTTAAGGCATTTAATACAGCCGCAGAAACGATAATGGCAGTTCCATGTTGGTCATCATGAAAAACTGGAATTTTCATTTTAGCACGAAGTTTTTCTTCGATGTCAAAACATTCAGGAGCCTTAATGTCTTCAAGATTAATACCACCAAATGTAGGTTCTAAGGTCGATATTGTTTGTACCATTTGTTCTATATCGGATGCATCAATTTCAATATCAAAAACATCAATATTCGCAAATTTTTTAAATAAAACGGCCTTGCCTTCCATAACTGGTTTGGAAGCGAGTGGACCAATGTTCCCTAAACCAAGAACAGCAGTTCCATTGGATATAACAGCGACTAAATTAGCACGGGAGGTATATTGAGCAGCGAGATTGGGATCTTCATGAATCGCAAGACATGGTGCAGCAACGCCTGGAGAATAAGCAAGAGCTAAATCACGTTGATTATCAAGAGGTTTTGTTGCTTGTATTTCCAATTTTCCAGGTTTTGGGTGTTGGTGATAAAAAAGTGCGGCACTGTCAAGTTCAGCTTTTGGTGAACTGAAATCACTATTTTGTTCTCTAGACATTTTTATGATATCCAAGTTAGCGTATGTGTATATGAGATGTTCCATCTACGATAAGGTTTTGTCCACTAATAAATCCTCATTTCTCTGAATATCAAAATGTATGAGTATGAGAAAACTCTTCTGGATCGTAAAACCAGTTTGATAATTCTTTTTGTTTGTGTGCATGAATAATTTCATTGATAGCAGCACGATCAGTTTTTTCTTTCCTTAATAAAACCCGTAAAAATTGATTAGTCTACAAACGAATAAAATATTACTAATAATTACATTACCAAGCCATTATTTTTTTTGCAATGCTTACAACTTAAGGAAAGAAAAGAAGAGTGCTTTCTATTAACTTCATCTTCTTTATTTAAATTTCTATAGGGAGGTAGAAGAAATTTTAAATAACAATTTGCAATTTATAAATTATTTTTGCAGCTATTTAAAGGAAATTGGAACTTTAAAAATGGGAGTTGTTTTGTTTATTATTCAATTGAACTCTTAATAATGCAAACTTTATAATTTATAATGAATCATCTCGTATGTTGAATGAGAAATTTGAATACAATAAGATTCTTTTAGCTCAAATTCACCTAATATAATAAAAAATATTTACTTAGATAATTCAACGAGAGTAATATGTGGATAAAAAAAATAAATAGAAGTGTTTCTATGAGCTATTTTAATACAAAAGCATGAATTTTTTTCACAATTAATAAAAATAATTATTACCGATTTTGTACCTTTATAAAACTATGAAAAATAAAGGAGTTAAGAAAAAGATAAGGAAATAGAAAACATGCTTTATCATTCTTAGAATGATACGGTGTTCGATAAGTCATTACGCTTCTTTAGGGTTATTGCTTAGGATGTCAAAGAAAACCGCATGCCAATTATCCCAACCTTTGAAGTACAAAGCTACAGTTGAAAAAAAAGCATTCTATGATGAGCCATTAAAACAACTGGAGAGAGAAAGTGGAAAAAATATCTTTTTCCACTTTCTTATTTGTTATTGGATTCGACCACTTGCATGAGCAAGCATAGTATAAACTTTTCCGGTATCTGATATCAAGTACTTGCGAACTAAGTTGGAAGAGCCAGAACTGCGCGATATATCACGTAAGAGCTTTTCGAAATCTGTAACATATTGATTCACTGAACGTTTAAACCCAAAATCGCTCATATATTTTTTCTTAATCATTTCAAATATTTTTTGTCCATTTAAGGTATAAAGGCGTTCTGTTACGATGTTTTTTTGTCCACGTTGATAATGATCCCATAGCTCAACAATGGCATTGTGATTAATAGCTTGCACTATACCAGAAGCTAATGAATTAAGAGAACAGTTTGCAGGAGATGGTTTTGTTTGCACTGATGTTAAAACATCATCACTAGGGGGAGCATCATAAAATGTTTCTTCACGTGAAGCTCTTTCTAAGAGATTTGATACCCATTTATTTGGTCTTTTTTTGCTTTGATCTTGTTGCAAAATAGGCTTAGGTGGCACAATCTTTTTAACAGACTCAGTAGAACTGTCACTTTTTTGATTAAACATTGATGATGTAGGAAATGCTGATATTAGCTGTTTTTGTGCGCTCTTTTGATCATTTTGTATAACACTGACTAAATCTTGTAACGCTGTAATCTGTTCATTCAAAGCTGTGCGAATTGTTTGCGTTGTTTCTTTTGTTTTTTCTGGAAGTTTTTTTACATTTTCATTGATATCATTATTAATCTTTGAAAGCTCTAAACGAACTTCATCAGCGGAGCGACGTATATCTTCTGCTGCTTCTGAAAAACGCGTTGATGCTTCACTAACAAGCTTATTAAGTGATTGTTGGAATGAATTTGTGGAGTTACGCGCATTCTTATCAGAGCGTTCAAGTGCTGAGTTGAAGATTTTTTCATAATGCCCAATCATTTGATTAATTTCATGAGACTTTGAAACAAGAGCATCGCTTAATACAGAAAGCGTATTATGTTTTTCTTCAAGTGTTGCACTAAGTGAATTTTCAGACTGTTCAAGAACATGAATAGTTTGGGAAAGTGTCTTTGCATGTTCACCAAAACTGCTCGTTATATGATTAATTTGTTCAAAGGTACTCTTTGAAAGTCCTTGCAGAATTTCAACATTAGTATTGAGCGCTTGATTTGAGGCTGACAAACGCTCTGCTACTTGGTTCGTGTTGCGGAAAAAATTATTTGTACTCTCATTAAACTGCCCATCAATATTTTGAACAGCCGATAATAAAACATTACTATTTTCCTGAAAATTGTAAATTGATTGATTCAACTGTGTTAAGATGGATGAGACATTATTAACAAGCTCTTCCTTCATAATCGTTATTGTTTGAAGTGTTTCAGAGTTAGCTTTGGTTAAGCTATTCACTAAAGATTCATTATGTGCATAAATTCTTTGTTCAGCATCTTGTGTGGAAAGAGAGAGTTGTTCACCGATATGCTGTGTTAAAGAATCAATTGATTCTGTTGTATTTTGCGCTGCTTGATTTAAGTGATTTGTAAGCTCTGTTATTTTTCCAACATGTTCTGAAATTTGTGTTGTTGTTTGATTTCCAGCATCTTCCAGACGGCTCGTTACATCAGAGAGTTGATATCCTAAATTATTTTTAAGATTTTGCATAGAGTGATGAAGAACATCACAGCGTTCATTAAGAACTTGTTCTATTACTGTTGTTGATGTGTGAATAGTTTCATTCAATAATGCTTGTGCATTATGACTGGCTGTTGCGAAAGCTTCGACAGTATGCGCTGTTTGTTCAGACAGAACGGACAGAACTTTTTCACTGGTATCATAAACAGTTTTTTTGACATTTGATACAATGCGATTGCCTGATTCTGAGAGAATATTTTCTGCTTGTGCAGTAACATTTGTAACAGATGAAAGAATTTGTTCACTCGTAGAAGAAAGAATATCAGAAGCTTTTATAATCTTATTATGCAGGTTATCTGTCACTGTATTAACAGAGTCTTCTAAGGTTACACGCATATTGTCAACACTGCTTTCCAGCGCTTGTTGAATTATCTGACTTTGCTCATTATTAATCATGAGAGACGTTTTTAATGTGTCAGAACGTTCCTCAATAACAGATGTTTGCATATCAATGGCCTCACAGATTTGGCTAAATTTTTCAGATAATGTTTCCTCTAGCGTTGTTGTCCGTTCAAAAATTTTGTGTGCACGATCTTCTAGATCTGTATCGAATGATTCCATACGTGTTTCAAGGGTTTCAAAGAAAACACCACTCGATTGAGAGAGAGTATTCTTTAAAATTTCGGCATGGCTTTCAAGGTTTTTGATATGATCTTGAACCGTTTCAGTAATGTTTTTATTATTGGCGACAATTGCACTCTCAACTAAATCTATTTGTTGTTTCAATGCAACATCGACACGTATATCACTTTTTGCAATGAGGTTATGGATTGTTTCCATGCGTTGTTCAAGTGTACGTGCTTGATCGGCAAGAACTTCATTGAGAGAAAAACTATTAATCGCTAAAGAATCGCGCAGAGCATCGGCACGGATATCAATATTTCTCGCTTGTGCTTCTAAAGCATCTTGGGTTGTATTACAACTTTGTACAATGACATCTTGTAACTTTTCAGTGCATTGAATGATGTTTGTAATATGATTTTCAGCTTGTTTATCAACGACTTGAACATTGTTAGCCAAAACTTTTTCAATATGAGAAGTATTTTGGGATAAAACATCAATTTGATTTCTTAATGTGTCCGCAATTTTATTCTTCTCGTTATCGAGCATGTCTGCCATAAGAGCTCGTTGATCAGAAAGTTGTACTTTAAAATCTTGTGAACGTTCTTGTATGATATCAACAATGGCATTGTCGACATATTGAATTTCTTCTCTCAGACTTTCTTTACTTTTATCAATTGCAGAAAGAATAGCTTCACGTCCATTTGTAAATGCATGGGTAATGTCTGCTGTTTTTTCTTGGAGGTTCTCATTTATTTTCAAGACATGAGCTTCCAAGAAGTTACCAAGTTTTTCAGCATTATCCTCTAAAGCCTGACTACGTTCTATAAAGGAATCAATGATGGAATCACTATGTTTTTTAAGAGAAAGATCAACCGTTGCTAAACGTTGTTCAAAGGCTCCAATTGCTTGCGAGGTTACGTTATCAAATTTAGAAGAGAGTTTATGTGCTTGGTCGTCGAGCTTTAAGATCTTCTCATCAAAATTCTGTAGAGATTGATTATTACGATCAATAAGAGCTTTATCCAAGGCTTTAAACTTTTCATCGACAGCGTGCAAAGTTTGATCTGTTACTGCTTGTATATGTGTTGCAATTTTAGCAACATGTACTTCTGCTTTTTCAGCTGTTTCATTAAAAGTTTTTTCTATTTGTTTTTCATTATGATCAAGTCGTTTTGCAAAGCCATCGAAGTTTTTTCCTAATTCATGAAAAAATTCCGTGTTTTTCTGCTGAATTTGTGTTGTTGTTTTGTTAAATTTTTCAACAAGCTGATTTGTTACGCCATCACCAGCATAGGAAAGTTTTTCAACGAGGTCTTCGCCTTGTTTTTGTAAAGTTTGAGAAAGGGTTTGTGCAAGCTTTTCAACATTAGTTACAATGTTAGAGGTAACCAAACCAAATTCATCACTCAGTTGTTCTTGGGTTCCTTTAATTGTTGATTGTACGCGATCTGCATGATTCAAAATGGCTATGCGTTCATTACTCAATTCTTTGATTAATGTGTGAATGCGTGATTCATTCTCAGCATAGGCTTGTTCTAGATTGTGAACTTCACCTTGTATGATTGCTTCAAGTTCAACAGCACGTCCGAGGGTACGTTCAATACCTTCGTTCATTGCCGCTACTTCTTCACGAATGGTTTGCCCTATAGCAATAGCTTGTTTTTCAGATAGATGTTGTGGTTCACTAAGGCGCTGTGCAGCATTGGTCATAAGAAGTGCAATATTATGTAAGTCGTTTGAACGTTTTGTTAATTGAGCAACGCCCCAAGATATAAGGATAGGAATTGCTGTTCCGGCTGCTACAGCAAGTCCTGTTGGGGATGTAACAAAAGTGCTGATATTGGATAAGGAGCTGAGTCCGGTAGGTGCGAGCTTATGCGCAATAAAAGCTCCTCCCGTTGCCCATAAAGCACTAAGCGCTGTTGTATACCAGTAGACTCGCGAGGAAGAACGCTGCTTGAATGGTCCAAAATTTACAGGGGTTGTTATATCATCATTTGCGGGAAGAAGTTTTGTAGGCAATAATGTATTATGAACAGTTCCACCTGAAATATCAGGTGAAGGTTTTGGAGCAAAAAGCTGTTCAACAACGGATTTATCAATAACAGCTTCATCATGAATATTAGAAACAAAAGTTGACGTACCGTTTTCAGCAAAAAATTCTTCTTCTGCCATTGCAATTTTTTGAATCAGATCATCGACATTAACAACATTTTCAGAATTATTGGATGATATCGTTTCAAATCCTGTGTCATCGAAATCAAAGTTCATAGCTTTTGTGAGGGCTTCTTCAACTTCAACTTCAAATGTTTGCAATTTTGTTCTGCGTGCCATACTCGCCTCGTACTCTTACAGCCGGAAAAGGGATACGTCCTCTTCCACATAATTTCTACATACTAGCTGTTAATTATTTAGAAAGGAATATGCTTAGGGAAAAATTTTAAAAACTTATCAAGATAAAGTTAACGCGATTTCTTGTACCCTGTTTAAATATGTTATAAAATATAGTAAAAACAATTTATTATTTAAATCTAACTAAAACAAAAATACTGTTTACAACTTGTGTTTATAGAAAGCTTTATAAGCCGGCAGTCTTTGAAATAAGGACTTTAATAGCGGTTATATATACAGTAAGGTGCAAATGCCTCTCTTTAATATCGATAATCGTTAATAAATGTTGTTGTCCGCTTACTTTTATTGATTCTAAACGAAGCAGATTCATCATCACATATAGTCTGTAATAGCTTAGGATGTATAAAAGTATGCCTTTGAATTGTAAGCTCATAAAAAGTAAACGTGGAAAAATTTTTAATTTAATATAGCTTTTCGTAAGTTGTACTTTATTATTGTGTTAAAGAGCCGTTTTTTCTCTAATTTCAGTTGTTTGTTGCTGAATTTTTAAGCTTCTACGTTGACAATTGGATATTTTTCAGTCGATATGCATGCACGAATATTTTATGCAATCTAGATAAAGGTGTAAGAATAATGGCAGAGCGATCACAACACCTGCAAGATGTGTTTTTAAATACGGTGCGTAAGCAAAAAATTTCCCTTACAATTTTTCTTGTCAATGGCGTTAAACTCACGGGTATTGTAACTTCATTTGATAATTTTTGTGTTCTTTTGCGCCGAGATGGACACGCGCAATTGGTTTATAAGCATGCTATTTCTACGATTATGCCTGGACAGCCTGTACAGATGTTTGAGGGTGAAAGTCCTGAGTAAACATATCATTTTAAGATAGACCTCTTATCCCATTTAAAAGTACTTAGATTGCTATGATAAATGAAAATGAGAGATTAGGAGGGGTATTTTCGCAGAATACAGGACAGGTGCGCGCACTTGTTTTAATACCGATTTTTCAAGAAAATAGAAGTGAAAGCTCTTTGAGAGAGTGTTCTATATCTTCTCGTGTTAAAGAATCATTGGGGTTAGCACGTGCTATAAGGTTAGAAGTTGTTAATTATGAAACGATTAATATTGCAACGCCTCGCTCTGCGACTCTCTTTGGAAAAGGTAAAGTAGATGCGTTAACCTGTTATATAGATGAATATTCTATTGAGCTTGCGATTGTAGATCACTTTTTAACGCCAGTACAGCAGCGTAATTTAGAAAAATTGTGGAATTGCAAAGTTATCGATAGAACGGCTTTGATTCTTGAAATTTTTGGGGACCGTGCACGAACAAAAGAAGGAGTTTTGCAAGTAGAGTTAGCGCGTTTGTCCTATCAAAAAGGGAGGCTTGTGCGGAGTTGGACGCACTTGGAAAGGCAACGGGGGGGGCGTGGCTTCCTAGGTGGACCTGGTGAGACGCAAATTGAAGCAGATAGGCGTCTTTTACAAGAAAAAATTATTCGTATTCGCCGCGAATTGCAAACGGTTATTAAAACACGTGCACTTCATAGAGCAAAAAGGAAAAAAACATCTTATCCTGTTGTAGCACTGGTAGGATATACGAATACAGGAAAGTCAACTCTCTTTAACCGTTTAAGCGGTGCAGATGTTTTAGCAAAGAATATGTTATTTGCAACGCTTGATCCGACTTTGCGCAAAGTTGTTCTTCCCCATGGAAAAACTGTTCTTTTGTCTGATACTGTAGGGTTTATTTCTAACTTGCCAACGAATTTGATTGCAGCTTTTAGAGCAACCCTTGAAGAAGTGGTTGAAGCGGATCTCATTCTTCATGTAAGAGATATGTCAGATCTTGATCATCTAGCACATGCCCAAGATGTTTTAGAAGTGCTTTCAAGTCTTGATATCGATATTGATGATATGGAGCACATCATAGAAGTTTGGAATAAGATTGATATGTTAGATGAGCAAGCATTGAATGTTTTACAAACAAGCGCAAAGACGCGATTAAATCCTGCTCTCATGGTATCAGCACTTAAGGGGGATGGACTCGATCAATTATTAAGAGCCATTGAAAAGCGAATTTTTGGAGAGGTGCAAAGCATTGAATATCTTTTACAACCTCATGAAATGTCGCTTATTGATTGGTTTTATGAAAACTCTGCGGAAATAGTGCAAGAAGGGCATGATGATGGGTCTATTACCATTAGAGCGGTTGTTACTTCTGAAGCAAAAAAACAACTAGAGAGCCTCAAAAAAAATATGAATTAAGTTCTTTAAAGCTATTTTTGAACATTTGTGCTTAAATTTTATATTTTTATTATCTCAAAATAATATGACAGCAAGTTAAGAGGATAGTTACTACTTTCTCTTAATAAAACAATATGAAGAAGTATTTTGCTGGTTAAAATAAAGATGAGTCTTATATGTAATAAAAGACTATTCGTACGTACCGTATGGCGAAGCATTTTGATTGTTTTGCTATTACAAATGCTATGTGTATCTTTGATTTGGTTGTATTATTTTGTCCAGCCCCGTGGTTACCAAGCAACTTTAACATTTTCATTATCTGATTCTGTAGGAAAGCCATTACCAATTAAAAAGCAAGACAATGTTATCGCTTTTTTGTTTTCACAGCCTATGTTCTTCAATGATTCGAATTTTTCTTTAAGTGCTTCTTATAAGAAAAAAAATCATGAAAATATCCGTTTATCGCGTCATGGTGATTTTATCGATCTTATTTTTGAAGCCGAGACACTTGAAGCAGCTCAACGTGGGTTGGAAACTTTGTTTTCCGCATTTTCACAAGCAATCATAAAACAGAAACAATTCTTGTTAAATGATAAATTAGAAGATAAACAATATGATAATATTGCAATCCTTAATATCGTGCAGGAATTTTGTAAATCTATTGATTCTTTTATTCAGCGTGGTGTAAAACAAACAGAGCTTCATAATCTTTCGATGCAATTAACGCAAGCAACTTTAAAGCGTATTCATTTAACAAGTTTGAATTCAACGATTAACATGATGCGTGAAAATGGGCAGTCTTTACTGTCTTTATCGTTTATTGCAGGCAATTCAGCAATTGTTGCTCTGGAATCTAAACGTGATCTCTTGGAAACGCAAAGAGCACATATGGCTGCACAATTAGGGTGGACACATCCTCAAATTAAAGCGATGACTGCAGAATTAGAGACAGTTTCTCATCAATTAAAAAATAAAATTTTACAGATTGTTTATCAAGTTCATTCAGATGAGGTTATTGCAACGGAATTGGAAAAACAGCTTCAAAAAAGGGTGAGTTTTTTTATAAAAGATCAATCCCAATCTTTGAATGAAATATTTAATGAATTTGAAAATAAAATAAAAGCAGCGATCGATGTCCAAAATAAAGCGATGAGTAAGTCTGTTCAACGAAGAGAAAAAGTCATTGGTTCATATTGGGGATTGAGTGATAATCCTCTTCTCTTACAAAATACAAATATCCACGTGGTTATGCCAATAACGTTAGCACCAATTTCTTTTATGGCTCTTTATGGAAAAAATATTCTTGTGAGTGCATTGGCCAGCTTCCTTACTCTTTTGCTAGGAATCTTGTTATTCTATCCGTGCTTTAAAAGGAAAAAAGACCAAATCTCAGAAGAGGATTTGAGATCAAAAGAAAATTCTCTTAAGAAGAATGAGAATATTTTAGTCTCTCAAGAAATGAAAAATTTTGAAGCTTTTATTACGATAGAGGGATTATCTGATGTTTTGAAATGGCGTGCTTCAACCATTATTTCAATCATTGGACCAGAGGCTGCACGGACAGCGGCAAAGCTTTCACTTCATCTCACAAAAGAGAACAAAACAATTTTGTTGGTCGATATTTCTGGTCAACAAATAGAGAAAGTCATTGGCCCACATCGCGGACTGAGTGATATTTTAACGGGCAATGCCAAGTTGCATGATGTTATTTACCGTGATTATGATACGGGGGTTGATATTCTTCCTCAGGGGTTAACAAGTGCCATTTCAGCACAAGATTTTTCAAATGATATTTTTCATATATTACAAGAATTTAAAAAAGAATATGATTTTATCATCCTAGAGATGGCAAGCGAACCAAAATATGGGTTTGAGCAATTTGCAGAGCTAACAGACTATTATATTTGTAATACTGTTCTTAATGAACAAGAATGGATGATGCGGATGGTAGACAGCTTTCCAAAGACTGTTTATCGTGTTGTAACATCATAAGCTTCGTAAAGTAAAAAAGAAATATATATCGCATGTTATAGTGGTACGCTTGTTTTTTGCTAAAGTTGTAGTACATACTAAAATAGACAAAAAGTTAATGTTTAAATTTTAAAATGCATTTTAGTTGGAGAGAAGCGTGGGGCAATCAGAGATGGTAGTAAAGAGATTAAACAATAGCATTTTAACGCCTGTGCAAAAGGAAAATAGAAAACATATACAGGTGTGGCTTTACTCTATTTTATTGCTGTGTTTGGCAATTGTCTTAGTGGGTGGCGCTACTCGTTTGACGGGATCAGGATTATCTATAACGGAATGGAAGCCAATACACGGCGTTATTCCACCGATTGGTGTGGATCAATGGCAAGAGGAATTTTTAAAATATCAACAGATAGCACAATATAAGCTGCTTAATCCTGATATGACCTTAAGTGCTTTTAAGGTCATTTTTTGGTGGGAATGGGCGCATCGTGTTCTTGGGCGTCTTGTTGGTCTTGTCGCTTTATTGGGGCTCATTTGGTTTTGGGCGACTAAGCGTGTTGAAAAAAATATCTTACTCCCGCTTATTGTTGTACCTATTCTTATCGCCTTTCAAGGCTTTATTGGTTGGTGGATGGTTGCTTCAGGGATTGGGCAAAGTAGTTTAACAAGTGTGAGCCAATATCGTTTGGCATTTCATCTTATAACGGCATGTTTTGTTATTGTTTTTGTTACTTATTTATCTCGAGGACTTGCAGAATACTCAGAAAAGCCAGCAAATCAAAAGGTGCAATATTTTGCGGCTTGGCTTGTTATTCTCGTCTTGATAGAGATTTATTGGGGTGCTTTGGTTGCAGGGCTTCATGCAGGAAAAGTCTATAATACATGGCCCCTTATGGATGGTCAGATTATTCCTGATGGATTGTTACAGCATCGTCCTGTTTGGCTCAATTTATTCGAAAATCCCTTAACGGTTCAGTTTATTCATAGATTTTTTGCTTATTTTTTATTGATTGCCTCGGCTATTCATGCTTTCTATGTACAAAAAAATGTTCCCCGTTCAACCCACTCTCGTCGTGCATTTCTTATCTGTGTTATGATTATTATCCAAGCACTTTTAGGTATTTTGACACTGTTACATGAGGTTCCGATAAGTTTAGGGCTCATTCATCAAAGTATGGCATTAGTCGTGTTGTGTTTTGTTGTTGCGCATTGGCGAGCAACAAAAGGGGCTTATCCCGTTGTTGAATAAAAGTTTGTGAGTAGGGAGGTTTAGTTGCTTGAAAGCATTAAATCGAGGTTTTGGATAGCTGCAGCTGATGCGCCTTTTCCTAAATTATCGAATATAGCGCTGAGATTGAAAATACCTTCACGATCATTTCCAAATACGAACAGTTTCATACCATCTTTATTGGCTAAACACTCTGGATTAAGTCTTTCAAGTGAAACAGTTTCTTCTTGTGATGCGACTAAAATGGTATTTTGTCCTTCGTAATGGTTTGCGAGAATTTCGCGCAAATCAGAACAGTTTGCTGATTTTGTGAATAAATGGCGATGCAGAGGAAGATTCACAATCATTCCTTGGGGAAAACGACTCACACTTGGTATAAAAACTGGGGTTTGATTGATTTGTCCATAGATTTTAATTTCTGGCACATGTTTGTGTTCAAGATTAAGACCATAGATAAAATAATTGTCCTGAATATTTTGTTGAGATTGATTTTCCATTTGTAAAATCAACTGTTTTCCACCACCGGTATAGCCGGAGATTGCATTAATCGAGATGGGATAATCGGCGTCTAGCAGTCCTGCTTCACGGAGTGGGCGAATCAAACTAATGGCACCGGTAGGATAGCATCCGGGATTGGTTATATAATGTGCTGCTTGGATGCGCTTTCTTTGTCCTGCTGTCATTTCAGGAAAACCGTAAACCCAGTCTGGTGCAACACGGTGGGCTGTCGAGCTATCAATAATCCTAATGTTTTTATTTTTTTTAAGCCAATGAACTGTTTCGCGTGCAGTATCATCTGGAAGACACAAAATAGCAATATCGGCTTGATTAAGATAGTCTTGTCGCAGATGAACATTATGGCGATCTTTATGAGCAAGAGAGAGTAGTTTTAAATCTGTACGCCTTTCTAAGCGTTTTTGTATTTGTAGTCCGGTTGTGCCATGTTCACCATCAATAAAAACTTTGGTTAGCATTCTTATTTGCCTTCGTATTAACTTTGCCTATTATATTCAGCTTTTCACATTATAAATTATTTTTAATCATTAAATTATTGAATTTCTTTAGATTATAGATTTTTTTTGTAAAAGGTGTAAACAAATAAGAGTGTAAAAAAGAAATGTAATTTCATTTTTTACCATTCTCGAGAGGGAAGTTTTTCGCTGTTTTTATAACAAAGAATAAGATAAATATTTGCCTCATTATTTTTGAGTGTAAGTAGTTTAAAATGTTTGGTTTGCATGGTTTGCTGTGTTATCGTTCCTTGAATTTATTTTTTTATGTTAGGAATGTGTTTATGACTCAACAAGAAAATGACGCACAAAAGCGCTTTTTTAATGATAATTTACAAACTGTTGATGGTGCAATTTTTGACGCAATTAGAGGGGAGTTTGAGCGTCAACAACATGAAATTGAGCTGATTGCTTCAGAGAATATTGTTTCAAGAGCGGTCCTTGAAGCGCAGGGGTCTGTTTTAACCAATAAGTATGCAGAAGGTTATCCAAGAAAGCGCTACTATGGTGGGTGTCAATTTGTTGATGTCGTTGAAGATTTAGCTATTGAAAGGGCAAAACAGCTTTTCGGTGCTGCGTTTGCGAATGTACAGCCTAATTCTGGTAGCCAAATGAATCAAGCTGTCTTTTTAGCTTTACTTCAGCCTGGTGACACATTTATGGGATTGGATTTAAATGCTGGAGGTCACCTTACGCATGGTTCACCTGTTAATATGTCAGGAAAATGGTTTGATGTTGTTTCCTATGGTGTGCGTCAAGAAGATCAGATTATTGATATGGATGAGGTTGAGCAGCTTGCAAAAGAACGTAAGCCAAAACTTATTATAGCAGGGGGCTCATCTTATCCACGGCTATGGGATTGGAAACGATTCCGTGAAATTGCAGATGAGATTGGTGCTCATCTACTCGTTGATATGTCTCATATTGCTGGTCTTGTTGCTGGTGGCGTGCATCCTTCACCTGTTCCACATGCGCATATTGTAACAACAACAACACATAAGTCGCTTCGAGGTCCTCGTGGTGGTTTAATATTGACAAATGATGAGGCTTTATCCAGAAAAATTAATTCTGCAATTTTTCCGGGTCTTCAAGGTGGTCCTTTAATGCATGTGATTGCCGCAAAGGCTGTTGCGTTTGAGGAGGCTTTGCGTCCCTCTTTTAAGAATTATAGTGCCAATGTTGTCGCTAATGCGAAAACTTTAGCAAAAACATTACAGGGTAATGGTTTTAATATTGTTTCTGGTGGTACAGATAATCACTTGTTGTTAATTGATTTACGTTCCAAAAATCTAACAGGTAAACGTGCTGAATTGGCTTTGGGACGCGCTCATATTACCTGCAACAAAAATGGCATTCCTTTTGATTCTGAAACGCCATCTATAACATCAGGAATTCGTTTGGGATCACCTGCTGCCACGACGCGTGGTTTTTTAGAAAAAGAGTTTATTCAAGTTGGTCATCTGATTTCAGAAGTTCTTGATGGTCTTCGGAGTGCAAAAAGTGATGAAGATAATCATGCCGTTGAAATGGCTGTTGAGAAAAAGGTAAAAGATATAACGAATCAATTTCCTCTTTACTCTTATCTTACCACTCGTTAAGGATACAAAGGATGCGCTGTCCTTACTGCCAATATGAGGATACACAGGTCAAAGACTCACGTCCAGCAGAAGAGGGGGCAGTGATTCGCCGCCGCCGTGTGTGTTCCGTTTGTGGTGGTCGTTTTACAACTTTTGAACGTGTTCAGTTGCGTGAGCTCTTGGTTGCTAAAAAAAGTGGACGATGTGAACCCTTCGATCGTGATAAGTTAATGCGATCAGTTGATGTGGCTGTACGTAAGCGCAATATTGATCCTGATCATATTGAACGAGCAATTTCTGGCATTGTACGCCAGCTTGAAAGTTTGGGAGAACCAGAGATTTCTTCAGAAAAAATTGGGTATCTTGTGATGGAAGCATTGAAAAGAATTGATGATATTGCTTATATTCGCTTTGCTTCTGTGTATCGAGATTTTCGTAATGCAAGCGATTTTCACGATGTTATAGATGAATTGTCAAAGGGTATCGCGGATACAGAATCTCGTTTTGATGAATAAAAAAGTGCAAGATGAACGGTTTATGGCTGCAGCTATTCGTTTAGCAGAACGTCATGTCGGTCTTACAGGTGAGAATCCTTCCGTTGGTACGTTAATTGTGCGAAACGATAATGGTGCTGTGGGGGCGTTTATTGTTGGCTATGGCGTAACAGCTATTCATGGGAGCCCTCATGCGGAAGTGCAAGCTTTACACATGGCAGGTTCTTTGGCTCAAGGAGCGACTGCTTATGTTACTTTAGAACCTTGTGCGCATTATGGAAAAACTTCGCCGTGTGTGAATGCGCTTATTGATTCAGGTGTTTCTCGAGTTGTTGTTGCGCTGACTGATTGTGACAAGCGTGTTGATGGTCATGGTATTGCTCTTTTGCGAGCGGCGGGTATTGAAGTGGTTGAGGGCATTTTAGCTGAAGAGGCTTTTGAATCCTTATGGACGCATTGGTGCATAAGGAAGATACAACGCTGTGCGGTCACTTTTAAAATGGCAATTTCTGCCGATAATGGTGTTGGAAAAAGAGAGAAGGGCAGCGTAAAAATTAGTGGAACACTTTCTCATGCCTATACGCATATTCTACGTGCTCAAAATAATGCTATCCTCGTTGGTATTGGTACTATATTAGCAGATGATCCACAACTCAATTGCCGCTTGCCAGGGATGGAGATGCGCTCACCAATTCGTATTATTTTGGATGCAGATTTATCTATCCCCCTTGATGCAAAAGTTGTCCAAACAGCCATAAAAATTCCTACATGGGTTATTTGTGATGTGGATCTTTCAAAGAAAAGCAAAAAAAATGCATTGGAGCAATATGGTGTGTCTGTTTATTCGGTCGAGATGAACAATGGTTGTGTAGAACCCTTTGCTCTTTTACAGATGCTTTATAAACATGGGATTAATAGTGTTTTATTGGAAGGAGGCGTCAAGACAGGGGAAAAATTTTTGAATGCTGGTTGTGTTGATCATTTGATATGTTTTCATACCCCCATTGTTTTAGGCAAAAATCGTATTGAAGCCCCTCATTTTGGAAATTATCTCTCGCAGTTTCATGAAATTGAGACAAGAATGTTTGGAAATGACCGTTTTTATAAGTGGAGACGTAAGACATTATGTTCACAGGAATTATAACGGATATTGGTTGTGTTGAAGATGTTCAACCTTTAAAGCAGGGGATGCGTTTAAAGATTTCTACCCGCTATGCTATAGAAAGCTTAGCAATTGGCGCGTCAATTGCTTGTTCAGGAATTTGTCTGACAATTGTAGAGCGAGGATTAAAGCAAGAAGATTCCAATTGGTTTGTTGTCGAGGCGTGGGAAGAAACATTACGTTTAACAAATCTTGCACAATGGATAAAAGGAACTTTTGTTAATTTGGAACGTTCGCTTCGATTGGGTGATGAAATGGGAGGACATTTAGTTTCTGGTCATATTGATGGTTTGGCTGAAATCATTGATCAAAAAAATGAAGGGGATGCAATTCGCTTTTATTTAAAAGTTTCAAGACAATTTATGCCTTTCATTGTTAATAAGGGATCTATTGCACTTAATGGGACATCTTTGACTGTTAATGGTGTTGAGGATTGTGTTTTTGATGTTCTTATTATTCGCCATACACTTGAAATGACAACGTGGGGACAAGCTAAAATTGGAGATCGGGTCAATTTGGAAATTGATCAACTTGCTCGTTATGCTGCAAAACTTTTTACTTTAAAAAGAGAAGATGAATAAGCCAACACTCTATTGATCGTTTTCAGAATTTTATGCTTTATAACTTTGATTTTTTTGATTCGTTTTTTGTGGAATTCCATTATGATGAAAGAGATAGTTAAAAAGCCTCACGTATTGATTGTTGAGGCACGTTTTTATGAGGGGATTTCTGATGCGCTTTTGAGAGGTGCGGTGAATACTTTGCAAAAAGCTGAAGCAAGTTATGATGTTGTAACGGTTCCTGGAGCATTAGAAATACCAAGTGCAATAGCTTTTGCTGAACAAAACAAGATATCGTATGATGGTTATGTTGCTCTTGGTTGTGTTATTCGGGGTGAAACATATCACTTTGAAATTGTTGCTAATGATTCTTGTCGTGCATTGATGGATTTAACTGTTCATCAGCACTTGGCTATTGGAAATGGTATTTTGACTGTTGAAAACAAAGAACAAGCATGGGTGCGTGCAAAACTAGATGACAAAAATAAAGGTGGTTTTGCGGCTGAAGCTGCTTTATGTATGATCGCTCTAAAAAAGAGATTTGGAGATAATCGTTAAATATGGCTGATATAAAAAGCAGACATTTTCCGCGTTCAGCCAATAAACGTGGAGCAGCAAGACTCGCTGCAGTTCAAGCACTCTATCAAATGGATATCGTGGGTTCGGGGGTGATGGAAACGGCAGCTGAGTATGAGGCTTATCGTTTGGGAAAAGATATTGATGGAGACCAATATCTTGAAGCTGATTTTCAATGGTTTTTGGCTATTATAACGGGTGTTGTAAAAGATCAAAAGCAGCTTGATCCGCTGCTTCATCAACAGCTTTCTGCAGAGTGGTCTCTTTCACGTCTTGATTCTATATTGCGAGCAATTTTACGAGCAGGTTTATGGGAGTTGATCAACCGTAAAGATGTTCCCGTTGCGGTTGTCATGAATGAGTATGTTGACATAGCAAAGGCATTTTTTGAAGGTGATGAGCCAAAACTTGTTAATGCAGTTCTTGACAGTATGGCAAAAAAAGTTCGCCTCTAAGAGTTACAAATCCCCCCTATTATAGATCTGATATTATCAGACCTATAATATTGAAACGGTATGCAGACTATATAATTTAGTTATGGGGTGGCAAATTCGCAGGGCCTTTTATAATTTGAATTAAGAAAGGATGTTCTTTCGTTACAGTTGGCGTTGTTTGTGTAATAAAATCAAACACTTGACCGTCTTGTAATCCGTAATTTGCAACTTTTGCAACTTGATTATTTTTATTGAAGTAAATGGCTAAAACTTTGCGATCAATAATCTTTGTTTTCATAAACTGCATCCCACGATAACGTGTCTGTGAGATGTAATAAAAAACTTCATTATCATATTTTGTTTTTAATGAAGGGGTCCCTAAAGTTAAAAGAACTTGCTCTTGACTGGAGCCAATAGAGATAGAACTTAGAGCATTTTTATCAAGAACATAGCCTTCTCTATAAATTTGGCTCGAACCTGAAGAATCAAGAAGGCTACACCCAGAAAGCATTCCTATGCTTGCTATTGATAGACCAATCAATAATTTACGTTTGATTAAGGCTATTATGTGAGGCATTTGAAACAATAGTATCTCCTTTTTATACTGAGATGTAGGACAAGAAGGCAACCTCAAGTTTTTTCTAATTTTAACTTAATCTACCGTAGCTTACACTGAGTTTCCCTGTTATAAAGCAAATTATGCCATATAGAATTTCTTTAGAAAAGAAAAAAATGCATAAATACTTGAGATAAATAAAAACATAGTGCTTTACGCGTTTTTATGTTTGGGAGTTGTCAATGAATGTTCAAAATGTTCCTCAAATGACATTTGCTTTAGCTTATCCAATATCTGTACGTTCTCTACCTGCTAAAGGTATAAGGGTTCATTTTTGTGCAAACAAAAAAGAATGTACACATTTAGCCCAGAACCATGATTTAATTGAAGTAAAATCTTGTGAGGGAAAATTCCATATTTTCCCATGGAAAAAACGCGGAGTGCGTATAAAAGGTCTGTTGCAAGCGCGTATACTACAGTTATGTGTTGTTACATTAGAACCATTAGAAAATATCCTTTGTGAAAATATTGAGGTTGTTTTTGTTCCTGAAGATTCAAATTTGATGAAGCCCAAAATATCAGAGGATACAGGGGAATTGTTTTTAGATGTGGAGGGGCTTGATACTCCTGAAGTATTTTATGATGATAAAATTGATATTGGCGCAATCATGGAAGAGTTTTTTGAGTTGTCTATTAATCATTATCCACGTAAAGAAGGGATAAAGATGAATATGGGTGAAAATTTAGAAGAAGCAGAGCGAAAATTCTCTCCATTTTCTGTTCTGAAAAATTGGAAGTGATTGTAAAAACATACAAAAAATATCTATTGTATGCTAAACGGTATTTTCTGCGAAGCGATTTTCGCAAGATGTGCTGTGTGAGTATTCAGGAGCCAAAAATCATAATATGTATTTAAAGATGTAAATGAAAAGATGTGGGATATGCAAGCGTGATTAGAATTTCTGTGGATGTCATGGGCGGTGATTACGGTCCAGAAGCAGCTATTGCAGGAGCAGCAATTGTACAAAAATATTTATCAAATATTTATTTTCTATTTTATGGAGTAGAGGAGGCTGTTCGTCCGGTTTTAAAAAAATATCCCTGTTTGGATTCTGTATCGCGCTTTTGCCCTACAGAAAGTTATACACGCATGGATGAAAAGCCAAGCCAAGCACTTCGTAATGGACGTGGTAAATCATCAATGTGGTACGCCATTGAAGCGGTAAAAAATGGTGAAGCTGATGCTTGCATTTCTGCTGGTAATACGGGTGCACTCATGGCCATGTCTTATTTTTGTTTGAAAATGCTTGCAGAGGCTGAACGTCCTGGTATTGCGGGTATCTGGCCAACACTGCGCAGTGAGAGTATTGTTTTAGATATTGGAGCAACAATTGGTGCCTCTGCTAGTCAGTTGGTTGATTTGGCGGTTATGGGAGCAGGTATGTTTCGCGCTTTATATCACACTGAAAGACCAAGTGTTGGGCTTTTAAATGTGGGGGTGGAAGAGGTTAAAGGACTTTATGAAATAAAAAAAGCAGGAATGATATTGCGTGAAGTGCAATTAGAAGGATTGGAATATAAAGGATTTGTTGAGGGCAATGACATTGGAAAAGGAACAGTCGATGTTGTTGTGACAGAGGGGTTTTCTGGTAATATTGCTTTAAAAACCGCAGAAGGAACCGCGCGACAGATAGGAGAGATTTTAAACTCTGCAATGCGCAGTTCTTTTTTAACATCTCTTGGTTATTTTTTATCACGGGGTGCTTTTCGTATACTGAAACATAAAATGGATCCTGATAGGGTGAATGGAGGAGTGCTTTTAGGTTTGAATGGTGTTGTTATAAAAAGTCATGGCAGTGCTAATGCTAATGGCTTTGCTTCTGCTATCCGCGTTGGTTATAAAATGGTTAATAATGGACTTTTACAAAAAATAACGGCTGATTTACGGCGATTTCATGAAAATAAAGAAACACTTTTTGACCAAGAAGATGAAGCGGTGATGAATGGAGAGTCCTTATGATAAGCTCTTATAATAGAAATGAAAAATTTGAAGAAAAGGTAAGAGCTAAATGATTCGGTCAATTATACGTGGTGTAGGAAGTGCTTTGCCGAAAAGAAGTTTATCAAATGATGAGATTGCAAAGTTTGTTGAAACGTCAGATTCATGGATTGTTCAGCGTACAGGAATACGCCAACGTTATATTGCCAGTGAAAATGAAACAACTGTTTCTTTAGGAGTTGAGGCTGCGCAAGCAGCACTTACAAATGCTGGTTTAACAATAAAAGACATCGATTGTATTATTTTAGCAACGTCTACCCCGAATCGTACTTTTCCTGCTTCTGCTGTTGAAATTCAGCATGCTTTGGGAATGAGCCATGGATTTGCTTTTGATATTCAAGCTGTTTGCTCTGGTTTTATTTTTGCTTTAACAACAGGAGATTCTTATTTACGGTGTGGGGGAGCTAAAAGAATTTTAGTTATTGGATCCGATACATTTTCTCGAATTTTAGATTGGGAAGATCGTACGACATGTGTTTTGTTTGGTGATGGTGCGGGTGCTGTTATTTTGGAAGCACAAGAAACTGAGGGGGATATTGCTTTTGAGCGTGGTATATTGTCTGCGAAATTGCGCTCTAATGGTGCTTATATAGATAAGCTATATGTTGATGGTGGACCTTCAACAACACAAACGACAGGCTATTTGCGTATGGAAGGACGAGAAGTTTTTAAATATGCTGTTGGTATGATAACGGATGTGGTTGATGATTGTTTTGCAGCTGCTGGTATGGATTCTTCACAACTAGATTGGTTTGTACCTCATCAGGCTAATAAGCGCATTATTGAAGCATCTGCTAAAAAGCTGGGAATTTCACTAGATAAAGTTGTGATTACCGTTGATCAACATGGTAATACGTCTGCTGCATCAGTTCCGTTGGCTTTAACAACAGCTGTTTGCGATGGAAAAATAAAAGAAGGAGATCTTATCATGTTAGAAGCCATGGGAGGTGGATTTACATGGGGAGCAATTCTTATTCGTTGGTAAATTATGGCTACTTGACCATATTTCAAGAAAACGTATAAGTCATTTTGTAATTTTTAATATTTTAATAGGTGGTTATAATGACAAGTAAGACAGTAACGCGTGCAGATTTAGCGAGCGTAGTTTGTAAAAGAGTGGGCTTGTCACATACTGAATCAGCAGCTTTAGTCGAATTGGTTTTGGATGAGATTTGCAACTCACTTGTAAGAGGTGAAGCGGTTAAATTATCTTCTTTTGCAACTTTTCAGGTTCGCAGTAAAAATGAACGTGTTGGACGCAATCCAAAAACAGGTGTTGAAGCACCTATTCCGCCGCGACGTGTTGTGACGTTTAAGGCTGCCAATGTTCTTAAACAGAGAATTTTAGATTCGCATCGTGCAAAACAGAAAAAATGATATCTCATAAATAAATGCCATGGTATGTTTGGTATTTGTTAAAGAAATGGATAAAATAAGGGTCTTTATTTTTTAGAAAAAGACTGGTGAGTAAGGTATCAATGATGGTCTTATTTTTGACTAATCTTGTTGAGAAATTGAGACAGAATGAGTCATTGTGAAGTAATTTATTTTGTTTTAAATAAGGTGTTACAAAATGGATAAAAGCTCTGATGCTTTTCGCACAATTAGCGAAGTAGCGGAGTTATTAGAGCTTCCGCAGCATGTCTTAAGATTTTGGGAAACACGTTTTAGGCAGATTAAACCAATGAAACGTAGCGGAGGAAGGCGCTATTATCGTCCGGTCGATGTTGATTTGCTCAATGGTATTAAGCAGTTACTATATGATCAGGGTTATACGATAAAAGGTGTTCAACGCCTTTTGAAAGAAAATGGTGTTGCTTTTGTAACTGCATTGGGTAATGGTGATCTTGATGCTATGAATGTGGTCATAGAGAAGAAACATGCAGGACAAACTTCTGAAAATGCTAGCAATAAGCCTAAGAAATCTTCTTTTGGGCTTTTGAGTTTCATGAGGAGTGAGGGAGAAACATCTGTCGGTTCTGTGAATCTTTACAAAGATAAAACTGATAAAGCATTGTTACAAGAAATTCTGTTTGAACTCATTGAATGTAAGCGTGTTCTTGATAGAGCACGATAATAATATTTTTTATTTTATATGTGTTTCGTAGATATTTAGATGTTTTATGGATGTGCCCAGAATTTTATACGTTCAACGAGTAGTCATATATCGTATGTGTATATTTAACGAGTTTTTATAAGAGTTTTTCATTTGGTAAAACATGAAGAAGAGAAAGAATAAACGCTGAGTTTTGCCATTTTTTTGATTTGGCTTTATAAAAATTAAGGCAATATCTCATCAGTGTAGATTGCGGGATGTAGAATGCCATTAGTTTACCAATTCATGTGCTTGTTTTAAAGAGATGTTTCTTAAGGCTTCTTAATCTTATTTTACCATAATGCCTCGTGAATGATTAATGGTAAACTCGTTGAGTACCGCTATTTTTATATTTATGAAGGATCAAGTCGGCATCATCATTATAGTTATAGCCTGTTCTCAATGACTGCAACAATCCTTAGCACTTTAGGCGGTTCATTGTAGGCATTTTAAAAGTCCTTTCTCAATAATTTTTATCCACACACTCATTCCGCTTGTTTCGTGCAAGCAAATGATTTTGATAGATTCAACATAAACATATTAAAAATAAGAGAAGCCTATGATATTCGAAACCTTATTTAATATGAATAATGATATATTATCATTATAAATCAATATCTTGTCCTTTTTATAAGGGCTTATCTTACGAATAAGAAATATCATTGTTCAGCTAATTTTACATATTTTTTATTAATAAATATAATCTTGTTTTCAGTTTCCTTGCTTGATGTTGCTATAATTATTGTAATGATCTATCCATGATAATAGAAGAATCTTTCCATTATAAAGGTAAAAGGTTAATGTTATTATTAATATTCAATTGTCTATGATTTTTTCATTTAAACAGCTCATAGCTTATATTCAACTTTTTCACCAATCCACCTTGTAGAGAGAGAGCACGTTATTCTTTCTGATGATAGGTCATTGTGCATGAAACAAAAACACACTACAATATCAAATTATTTCATTTTGTACAAAAACTGAAGATTTATAGTAAAAAATTAACGTATTACCATCTTCCGTGATATTATGCATTTATTACACGTTGCAAATCTGGAGGTGTTGCTTCATTTGAGAGTTGTTTAATCACATCTTCTACAGATAAAAGGGTTTGATTTGTACTTCCTAAGCGGCGCATATTTACGCTGTTTGTTTCAGCTTCACGTTTGCCACATACCAAAATTACGGGGACTTTTTGTAAAGAATGTTCTCGTATTTTATAGTTAATTTTTTCATTGCGGAGATCTATTGTTGCGGAAAGCCCAGTAGCTTTAAGTTTTGCTGTTATTTTTTGGGCATATTCATTTGCTTCGGATGTAATTGTTGCAACAACAATTTGTTCAGGAGCAAGCCAAAGTGGCATATGTCCAGCAAAATTTTCAATTAATATACCAAGAAAACGCTCCATTGATCCAAAAATAGCACGGTGGATCATAACAGGTTGACGTTTTTCTGAATCTTTATCAATATAGAATGCACCAAAACGTTCAGGGAGATTAAAGTCTATTTGTGTTGTTCCACATTGCCATTCACGACCGATAGCATCCTTTAATGTATATTCAAATTTTGGACCATAAAATGCTCCTTCACCTGGAAGGATGCTTGTTTTGATTTGTCCTGCAAATTTTGTTTCAATCGTTTTAAGGACAGATTCCATGATACTTTCTGCATGATCCCATAATGCATCAGATCCAACTCGTTTTTCTGGACGTGTTGAAAGCTTAAGACTAATTCCTTTAAAACCAAAATCAGCATAAGTTGATAAAATAAGATCATTAATACTGAGACATTCATCGGCTAATTGTTCATCAGTACAAAAAATATGCGCATCATCTTGTGTAAAACCACGCACACGCATAAGACCATGTAAAGAGCCTGAAGGCTCATAACGATGAACAAGTCCAAATTCAGCAAGTCTAATAGGCAAATCACGATAAGATTTTAAACCATGTTTAAAAATTTGCACATGACCAGGGCAATTCATTGGTTTAAGGGCATAAACATTCCCATGATCTGAATCTTCTTCTGCTGAAATTACTTTGAACATATTCTCCTTATACCAACCCCAATGGCCAGATATTTCCCAGAGTGACCTATCGAGAACTTGTGGTGCATTAACTTCAGCATATTGATGATCATCAAGGCGTCTACGCATATAGCTGATCAAATTTTGGAACATTTTCCAACCTTTTTTGTGCCAAAAAATCATTCCTGGCCCTTCTTCTTGAAAGTGAAATAAGTCCATTTCACGTCCCAAGCGGCGATGATCACGTTTTTCAGCTTCTTCTAGCATATGGAGGTAGGCTTTTAAGTCATTTTCATTTGCAAATGCTGTTCCATAAATTCTCGTGAGCATTGGATTATTGGCATCGCCACGCCAATAAGCTCCTGCAACTTTCATTAATTTGAAAGCATTCCCAATTTGCCCTGTAGATTGCATGTGCGGTCCGCGACAAAGATCAAACCACTCCCCTTGATAATAGATTTTTAAATCTTGATTTTCAGGAATGCTATCAATAAGTTCAACTTTATAAAATTCCTTTTTCTCAGAAAAAACTTTTCTTGTTTTTTCACGAGACCAAATTTCTTTTCTAAAAGGTTTATTGCGTTGGATAATTTCATGCATTTTCTGTTCAATGACGGTGAGATCATCTAATGTAAAAGGTTGTTGGCGTGCAAAATCATAATAGAATCCATTCTCAATGACAGGACCTATTGTTACTTGCGTTTCAGGAAAGAGCTCTTGCACTGCTTCAGCAAGGACATGGGCGCAATCATGCCTTATGAGCTCAAGAGCGCGTGAATCTTCTCGGGTAATAATCTCTACTTGACCAGATTGTCCCAATGGATCCGATAAGTCTCGCATGATACCATCAAGATTATAGGCGACTGCTTTTTTTGCAAGTGATTTAGAAATAGATTCTGCTAATTCCAAGCCTGTCATTTCGGCGGGGTAATTACGTTTTGAACCATCGGGAAAAAAAAGAGAAATAGAGCAAGACATAAAAACACCCTTTTAATCCAATTCCGCTAACGATTGCGGATGGTTTCGTGAAAATTGAGTAAAAAGCTTATAGACTAATTTTTTTATCAATACATGTGAAAAAAGAAAAGGATTATTTGTTGTGTTTGTCAGAAATTTTCCAGTAACGCCAAGGTTTATAAAAACAGCAAGAATTTCCAAGCGATGGAGGGACTGGATCAAAGCCATCTGTTCCAAAGGGACCACAACGTATGATACGAAAGAGTCCCATCCATGCACCAGCCCAAAGCCCATGGCGTGCAATCGCTTCATATGTATATTCTGAACAAGTTGGGGCATGGCGACATTGATTGCCTATAAGGCTTGAAAGTGTTATTTGATAGAAACGTATTAAGAAAACACCCAATAATCGTCCAGATGTTTTTTGCCAAGTGCCTGTGTAATTCCGAGTCAACTTTTTTTGTCGAGATTGTAATTTGAACATTTATTTTTCTTCAATTTTTTGAATGCAGTCTATCGTTGCATCAAAGGGTAGTAGTGTTGCTGCATGGCGCACTTTATAGTCTTTAATGGGCTGTAAGCAAGAAAAATCCTCAAATGGAGCTTGAGGAGAAGGGCCATTTTGCGTTAGCATTTGGTAGATAACTTCACGCAATATTTTAAGATCTTGAGTTGTTTGTCCGATGATATGAGATGCTAAAAGTGAAGCTGAAGCTTGCCCTAGCACACATGCATGTATTTCGTGAGCAAAACCGGTAATAATACCATTTTCCACTTTTAAATCTACAGTGATTGTCGAACCACAAAGGTGCGCATGTTTTCTTGATGTTGCATCAGGATTATTAAGACGCCCAATTTTGCCTATATGTGCAGCATATTTAAGTATTTTATCATTATAGATATTATCAATCATGCGCTATTGCCTGAAATTTTGAGAGTCGTGATTGTTTAAACTTTTAATTCGCTTATATAGAGATTATACAAAATGAGATAGGTATGGAGCAAATGCTTTGTATAGAGTAAGCTTGGAGTTTTTGAATGCGTAATGTTGTTAAAGAAGACGCAAATTTATCTGAAGAAAAGCGTCCGAGTATTGAAAAGGTGGAAGAAGCGATTCGTACATTACTCTTATGGATAGGGGAAAATCCAAATAGAGAAGGGCTTTTAGATACTCCAAAACGTATAGCCAAGGCATATCGCGAGCTTTTTAATGGTTATAGTCAATCGGTTAAAGAAACCTTAGGTACAGTTTTTGAAGAGGTTTCAGGATACAATGAAGCCGTAATCGTAAAGAATATACCTTTTTATTCACACTGTGAGCATCACATGATCCCAATTATTGGGAAAGCACATATAGCATATCTTCCTAATGCAAAAATTGTTGGTCTTTCAAAAATTGTACGTGTTGTAGATATTTTTTCTCGCCGTTTACAAACTCAAGAAGCTATGACAGCGCAAGTGGCTCACGCGTTAAAAACGTATCTGAAGCCTCATGGTGTAGCAGTATTGATTGAGGCTGAGCACATGTGTATGGCTATGAGAGGAATCCAAAAACAGGGCTCTACAACAATTACAAAAAACTTTCATGGTTATTATGAAAAAGATCAAGCGGCACAAGCACATTTTATGATGATGGTTCAAAGGTCATAGTAAAGCCCATATTTCTCGTAATCTTTGTTAAGTTATAAAGCATCCGGATAAAATAAATTATGAGAAAAAGAAAATTGGCTTGTACCTTTCTTTATGATTTGTTAAAGGCTAAAAACTAGGATTTTTTCTTTCCACGTGCGGTCGTGGCGGAATTGGTAGACGCGCAGCGTTGAGGTCGCTGTGGGGTAACCCGTGGAAGTTCGAGTCTTCTCGACCGCACCAATTAGCAGTGAGTCATCTCCATAATGAGATGAAGTTATGTTAGAGAGAGGGGATTTATAGGCATTATAGAAAAATCTTTTTTGTATGTTATTTGTTGGTGTGTTGCCAATAATGTTTCGTTTTTTATTACTTTATCTATGCATTTGAAATGTTATATTTTTATAAGGTGGGGTGAAGTTGCATTGAGAAGTATAATGATTCTGAGATATTTAACACTTCTTATTTGTATTTCTTTATTATCAGCGTGTAGTGATTCACGTGCTGTACTTTGGCATGGGGTGCATGCAACACCTTCTATGACTGCCGTAGAAAGGGAAGTTGAAGGGAAACCAGTTTCTCCAAAAGCCATCGTTCCAGTGTATGTTGCAACGAGTCGTATGATGCAAAATAATTACGCTCAACCTTATGGTGCAGAGCGATCAAATAAAGTTCATTATAATCGTGTTGACGTAGGAATTCCTCAGCAACATGTAAAGGGAGTTGTTGAAATAAATGCCTATAAACCTACGCATGATAAGTATTTTGCAGCAGTAGCATTGCAAAAATACGATAATAAAGAACAGTTTAAACAGCGATTAAATGCTGCTTTAGCAAAAAAGCCAAAAGGAAAAAGAGAAATTTTTCTTTTTATCCATGGGTATAATAATAATTTTGCAGATGGTACATTTCGTACAGCACAGTTTACACACGATTATTCTTTAAATGTTGTCGCTGTGCATTATTCTTGGCCTTCGGCCGGATCAGTTCCTCTTTATATTTATGATCGTGACAGTGCTAATTTTGCCCGTGACGGATTGATAGAGCTTTTAACACTTATTAGTGAAACCAATGCTGATCAAATTTCGGTTATTGCACATTCTATGGGCAATTTTGTTATAATGGAAGCATTTAGAACGTTAGCGTTACAGGGAAAATATAGGCCTATTCGTCGTATTACAAGTTTATTAATGGCTGCACCAGATATTGATGTTGATGTATTTGAGCGCCAACTTAATGATATAAAAAAACTCCCGCAGCCAACCGCTATTTTAGTATCCAGAGCGGATAAAGCTCTTGCGGTTTCAGGACGTCTTACGGGTGGTCATCATCGTGTGGGCGATGGCTCAGATATTGAAATGTTGCGTAAAAATGGAATAGCTGTTCTTGATTTCTCTCATGTGGATGGGGGAGCACACAATGTCTTTGCATCTTCGCCAACGTTGATGGCTCTTTCTCGAGAAGGTTCTTTGGCTTCCACAATTATGCAAGGTACAGAATTGTCACCTAGTCAAGCCCTTCTTGCTGATGGTAGTAGTGTGTTGGAAAAAACAACACATCTTATCCTTTATACACCTGTACGTTTTCTCTCTCCACGGATTCCACGTTGATCGTGAAAAGAGAGAAGGGGCTCCATCGAATAATGTATTGGAGGTAATATTTTTTAGCACTTTCTTTAGAATGGTCTTGTAAAATGAAAAATAAATAGCGGGATGAATGTAAAAAACAGTCATTAGGTGAGTTTGTGATGATTGCACGGAAACGCTATGTTAATACGCCTACAGTTGTTGATTATTTATCTCATTCCGCAATTAAGTTATTAGACATTCATGCTATGCTTGTGAAGGTGAGAAAAGGTGATATGGGGGAAAAACCAAATTTATTGCGTCAAATTGATTCTACAAAAAAACAGTTAGATGAGATAAGCCATGCTCTTATTTTAGAATATCGTAAACGCCAAGAAAATGAGCGTTTTTTAAAACAAATTCTGCTATCCATTTCTGATCAACTTTTTGCACTTAATAATGGTTTTAAGGAAACAGGACGTCTTTTTTTTCAAGAAGTTAGAATACTTCAATCTCAGATGCAATGTTTGTATGAGGGAAAGGAGAGGCTGCATTTGTTGAATAGCCAAGAATCTTTTTGTTCTCCATCAAAGATTGATGAAGTCATTAAACAGTTACAAAAAGCACGAGAAAAGCTTATTCTTGAAAGCCCACATCTCTTTGAAAAAAGCACAAAAGCTAAACAATGAAAGTTCTTTAGTTGAGCAGATCGATAATTTGAATTTTACAGCAAAAACGCTGTTAGATAGAAGGCTATAACCTTTTTAAAGAAAAGAATTTGCTTTAATAAATGAAACGCATGTATTTTATAATCTCACTCTTTATCGCATTAAAGCTTTAGAAGACTTTGGTTATATCTTTGCTAAAGCTAAGGCTGATGAATTAGGTGGCTTTATTGAAAATAAATGTTTGTGGAAAGAATTTTACAAAAAACTTTCTGATTCTTTTAATAATAGCCCGCCGGATAATCTTACCAATGTTATGAAGTTGCTAGTATATTCATTAGGCAAATAAAAAGCAAGTAAAATAAAATAGTTATGTCTAATATAAGGGAATTGAGGAATCCTGATTCTATTACATTTTTTTTCCTCTATCCCCCATCTTTTTGAAGCTTTTTTATGGCTTCAAGAGCGAGTTTTTTGCGATCTGCGCTCTTTGTGTAGAGAGATGCCATAGCATCATGTGTCCAGCCAAAAATTGCTTTGAGTTGTGATACTGTTGCACCAGAGTTAGCTGCGCGTGTTGCTGCTAATTTTCTCAATCCATGGGCTGATTTTTTAATACCTGCTGTATTACATGCTTCACGAAACAGGTTGCCAAAACTTTCTTTTACGAGCTTATTTCCATTTTTCCCGCAAATGAATGTTTCATTTCCAATAGGACCAATTTTAAGGGTTTCTGCTAATTCAGGCAAAATGGGTAGAAAAACATCTGTTTGGAATTTACTTTTTTCTGTTTTGAGATGAATGATATTATCTTTAACATCTTTCCAACCAATACGAACGGCGTCACCACGGCGCAACCCCGTGTAAAGAAGAACATCAATCCAAACACGTTCATGGGTACCATGGGACCATCTTTTATAATATTTCTCAACATCTTCTTCTGTCCAAACAGGAAAGCCCCCTTTATTTTTTAGAGGAGGTTTTTTGACCCCTAAAGTCGGATTGTTTTCCAAAAGACCTTGGTCAATCGCCCAATTAAAAAGCCCATTAAGTACTTTCAGAAATTCTCTAGCCATTGCTGGTGTTTCTTTACGCCGTTCAACTCCAGCTATGATATGTTTCTTATTAATTGCTTGGTATGGGATATCTCCTACGGAATCGCATATCTTCATAAGGATGTATTCTCTTTGCTTTTTTGTAACTGTAGAGAGGTTATGCCAATTAGAGCTGTTTAAATACTGTTTAAGCAGCCATGCAAATCACCCTTCAACAAGTTTACCGGTTTTGGATTTAGGAAGTATAAGCCCTTGTAATTCGGCAAGTGCGCTTTTGTAGTTATCAACAAACTCTTGCGTTCCATAGGTACCGCGTATTCTAATGCGTTTGCCGTGACCAATACGTACATACCATACAATTTTGCCATGTTGAGTAATTTGTTTAACGAGATGAGGGGGGCGTGGTTTTGGCATGGTGATCACCTATAAGACGATATCAAATTCATAATCATCACGAGATAAATTCCATATTTTATCAGGATGTGCTGTTGAGTTTGGTATTGGGATATCTGCTTTAAGATAGATAAGCAGTTCACCGGTAGGTTTGATTTCTATGAGTTCGCATTTTTGTTTTTTTGCTTCTCTTAAAGCTCGTGCAATGTCTGCTTGCGTTATGATAGCTTTATGAGGTGCCATATCTTTTCTCCTACATTGAGACGCAATTCACCCATTTCGTGAATCACGCATGACTTGAAAGTGTTAAGAAGGGTGGTGGTGCTAGGAGGCATTTTTGAAGAGAAGCACCTCCATATGTAAAAAATCTGTAAGTTTATTTTTTAGATGTGTTTAATTTCATATTTCCAATCAGGTAATTGAGTGAGAGCTAATGCGAGTTATCCTCTGTGACACATGCATACATTGGCTTCAAAACAGGTGATTGCAACGCGCTTTTTGTTTAAAAACATTTGATATAATTTGTTTATTGCACAAAAATTATTCTTGAAAGTTGTATTTTGATAATCTTCAAAAAGGCGGTCATAATCTTTTTGTGTTTTCAAATTTCTTCGTTTTTCAGAGGCAATTCCAAATTCAGGCATATGCATATATTCAATATCTATGTTGCTTACAGCTTGCTCTAATTGTCTTTTTGAAAATCCGTGTTTTCTACTTATTGGATTTTTACGAACATCACA